>NZ_JBFTEP010000051.1:0-25004 GCF_047229365.1 Cellulomonas pasadenensis
CCGCGTCCCGGCGTGAGACGTCGTGCCGCCGGCACCCCCCCGCCCCGGTTCCGGCCGCCCGGCCCACCCCCACCCCCCTCGGCGGCGCGGGCGGCCGCGCGGCGGGTGCCGGGTGCGGGCTCGGGCCGGGCGGTGCCGCGCCCGCGACGCGAGGGCGGGTACGACGGCGGGGTCGCGGCCGGGGCGGCGGGCGCCTGCTCGTCCCGGCGGGGGCGCGCGAACTCGTCCCTGGGCCGCTGCGGCCGCGTGACCAGCACCGGGACGCCCGACGGCGGGGTCTGCGGCACGAGCCGGTCGAACATGCCGGCCAGCTCCTCGCCCGACGCAGGCCGCTCGGAGGGCTCCTTCGACAGCAGGCGCAGCACGAGCGCGGCGAGGCGCCGCTCGACGGTCGTCGGCAGCGGCGGCACGGGGTCGTTGACGTGCGCGACGGCGATGTCAACCGCCGTCGGCCCCGTGAACGGGCGCTTGCCCGCGAGGGCCTCGTACGCCACGACGCCGAGGGAGTACAGGTCGGACAGCGGCGTGGCCGGGCGGCCGACGGCCTGCTCGGGGGAGAGGTACTGCGCCGTGCCCATGACCATGCCGGTGGCGGTCATCGTCTTCTGGTCGGCGGCGAGCGAGACGCCGAAGTCGGTGATCTTCACCTTGCCCGAGCGCGCGAGCAGGATGTTGCCCGGCTTGACGTCGCGGTGCACGACGCCGGCGAGGTGCGCGGCGTGCAGGCCGCGGGCCGTCTGCGCGAGCACCGGCAGCAGCCGTCGCGGGTCCAGCACGGGCTCGCGCTCGAGCAGGTCGCTCAGCGGCTCGCCGACCACGAGCTCCATGACGAGGTACGCCGACCCGTCCTGCTCGCCGTAGTCGAACAGCGCGGCGATGTTCGGGTGCGAGAGGGCCGCGGAGTTGCGCGCCTCGGTGCGGAACCGCTCGAGGAAGCCGCCGTCGCCCGCGAACTCGGCGCGCAGCACCTTGACGGCGACGGGACGCTGCAGCGCGTCGTCGTTCGCCTCCCACACCTCGCCCATGCCGCCGACGGCGATCCGCCGCAGCAGCCGGTAGCGCCCCCCGCCGAGCGCGACGCCCGGACCCGTCCTCACGATCCCAGCACCGCCTCGATCACGGCCCGCGCGACCGGCGCCGCGACCTGTCCACCCGTGGCCTCGTTGCCGAGGTTCCCGCCGTTCTCGACGATGACCGCGACGGCCACCCGCGGCGCCTCGGCCGGCGCGAACGCCGTGAACCACGCGTGCGGCGGCTCGCCCGGCACCGTCTCCGCCGTGCCCGTCTTGCCCGCCACCTGCACGCCCGGCAGGCGCGCGGAGCGGCCCGTCCCGGACTCGACGACGCCCACCATCATCTGCGTCAGCGCGCTCGCCGTCTCGGGGGAGACGGCCGTCGACAGCGTCTCCGGGTCCGTCTGCGAGACGACCGTGAGGTCGGCGGCGCGCACCGTCTCGACGAGGTAGGGCCGCATGAGCTGCCCGCCGTTGGCGATCGCCGCGCTGATCATCGCGACCTGCAGCGGCGTCGCGACGACGTCGCGCTGGCCGATCGCGGTCTGCGCGAGCGACGGCGGGTCGAGGTCGGTGGGGAAGACGCTCTCCACGACCTGCGTGGGGATCGTCAGCTCGCCGCCGTCGAAGCCGAAGCGCTCGGCCTGCTCGCGCAGCGCGTCCTCGCCGAGGGTGAGCCCGAGGTTCGCGAACGCGGTGTTGCACGAGACGCGCAGCGCGTCGGCGAGGCTCACCTCGTCGCCGCCGCAGCTGCTGCCGCCGAAGTTGCCGATCGTGGCGCTGGTCTGGGGCAGCGTCAGCTGGACCGGCGACGGGACGCCCGTCTCGGCCGTGTACGCGCCGCTCTCGAGCGCGGCCGCCGCCGTGACCAGCTTGAACGTCGAGCCGGGCGCGTACCGCTCCTGCGTGGCGTTGCTGCGCAGCGGGTTGCCCTCGGTGGCGTCGAGCTCGGCGTAGCGGGCGGACGCCTCGCTCGTGCTGTGCACCGCGAGGACGTTCGGGTCGAACCCGGGCGTGGAGACCAGCGCGAGGATGCGCCCCGTGGACGGCTCGATGGCGGCGACGGCCCCCTGCTGGTCGCCGAGCGCGGTCCGGGCCGCCTGCTGCGCGGCGGGCAGGATCGTCGTCTCGACGGCCGCGCCCTCGGGCCGGCGGCCGGTGAGCAGGTCGCGGATGCGGGAGAAGAACAGCTGGTCGCCGCGGCCCGTGAGCTGGTCGTTCGCGGCGCGCTCGAGCTGGCTGCGGCCGTTCGCGATCGAGTAGAAGCCGGTCACGGCGCTGTACAGCTCGCCGTTCGCGTACGTGCGCTGGTACCCGAAGGGGTCGTCGACGGGCACGGACGCGGCGATGGCCTCGCCGCCGGCGACGATGGGCCCGCGCGCGTTGCCGTGCTCGCGGTACAGCGTGCGGGCGTTGCGCGGGTCGGTGTTGAGGTCCCCCGCCTGCCCGAACTGCACCCACGACGCGCTGCCCATGAGGGCGACGAACATGACGAGGACGAGCGTGGCGAGGCGGCGCAGCGGCGTGTTCACCGGTCGTCACCCCCGATGTGCTCGGTCGGTCGGTCGTCGGGTCGAGGTCCTGGGTCGTCGGGGGCGGTGCGCGCCGACGACCGGACGGGCCCGTCGGCGCCCTCGGCGCGGCCGGCGACGGCCACGGGCACCCCGATGTCCGGCGTCGGCACCGCCCGGACCACCGGCACGGGCCGGCGCGCCTCGTCGGAGATCCGCAGCAGCAGCGCCGCGATGATCCAGTTGGCGACGAGCGACGAGCCGCCGTACGCGAGGAACGGCGTCGTCAGGCCGGTCAGCGGGATGATCCGCGTGACGCCGCCGACGACGACGAACAGCTGGAAGGCCACGACGAACGACAGGCCGCCCGCGAGCAGCTTGCCGAACCCGTCGCGGACGCCGATGGCGGTCCGCATGCCCCGCTCGGCGAGGACGGTGTAGAGCAGCAGCACGGCGAGCAGGCCCGTCAGGCCGAGCTCCTCGCCGATGGACGCGATGATGAAGTCCGACTCGGCGTACGGCACGAGGTCGGGCCGGCCCTGGCCCCAGCCGGTGCCGAACAGCCCGCCGTTGGCCATCCCGAACAGGCCCTGCACCACCTGGTACGACCCGCCGACCTCACGCCCGTAGACGTCCTGGTCGAGGGCCCGCAGCCACACGTCGAAGCGCGCGCCCACGTGGCTGAACGTCGTCGCGGCCGCGACCGCGCCGCCGACGAAGAGCAGGAGGCCGATGACGACCCAGCTGGTGCGCTCGGTGGCGAGGTAGAGCATCGCGACGAACAGGCCGAAGAACAGCAGCGAGGTGCCGAGGTCGCGCTGACCCACGAGGACGAGGAGCGACACGCCCCACACGAGCAGGATCGGGCCGAGGTCGCGGGCGCGCGGCAGCTGCAGGCCCAGCACCTTCTTGCCGGCCAGGGCCAGCGTGTCGCGGTGCGTGACGAGGTAACCGGCGAAGAACACGGCGAGCGCGATCTTGGCGAACTCCGCGGGCTGCATGCCGACCGGGCCGACGCGCACCCAGATCCGGGCGCCGTTGACGGTCTGGCCGACGACCGGCAGCAGCGGCAGCACGATGAGCGCGAGCGCCGCGACCATCGCCGTGTACGTGTACCGGCGCAGCGTGCGGTGGTCGCGCAGCAGCAGGAGCACGCCCACCGCGAGGGCCACCGAGATGGCGGTCCACGCGAGCTGGCGGTCCGCGAACCCCGAGTCCGCGCGGCCGCGCTCGGCGTACGCGAGGGAGATGCGCGAGATCATCCCCAGCCCGAGGCCGTTGAGCGCCACGACCACCGGCAGGATCACCGGGTCCGCGTAGGGCGCGCGCAGGCGCAGCACGACGTGCACGACGAGCGCGAGCACGGTGGTGCCGACGGCGTACGCCACCGCGTGCGGCGGCACCTGGTCGGTGACGCCGAGGCCGGCGAGGACGTACCCGGCGATGCCGATGCCGAGGGCGGGCACGAGCAGCAGCAGCTCGGTCCCGCGCCCGGGACGGACCCGGTGGGGCTGGATGGAGGCCATCACGGGACGCCGGCTCCCGGCAGGTCGGTCGCGGGCTGGCCGTCCGCCGGCTGGCCGTCGGCGGGCTGGTCGGGCGCCGGCTGCTGCGGGGCGGTGGGCGTCGTGGGCGTGGGCGTCGGGGCGGGCGTGGCCGGCTCCTCCTCCTCGACGCCGTCGGCGAGCATGTCGACGAGGTCGCGCGCCTGCGCGAGGGAGCCTGCGGAGATGGTCTGCTCGACGCGTTCGCGCAGGTAGGCGGGCAGGTCGGCGACCTCGACGTCGGTCGTCTCGACCACGGACGCGAGCTCGAGCGGCCCGAGCGTCTGCGGGATGCCCCGGTACACCGTCACGCGGCCGTCCTCGTGGCCGACGTAGTACTGCTGCTGCGTCCACAGGTAGCCGAGCACGACGGCGGCGACGAGCGCGACGCCCACGACCACCCACGTGACGACGAGGCCGCGGCGGCGCGGCTCGGGCGCCAGCGGCTCGTCCTCGTCGCCGTCGCGGTCCGGCCCGTCGGCGTCCGTGCCGGCGGCGACCGCGCCGGTGCCGCCGGGCGGCGTCTCCGGGTCGGCGTCGTCGGACGCCTCGGTGGCCGCGCCCTCGCCGCGACGTGCGCGGCTGGACAGCCACGCCGCGCGGGCGGCGGGGCTCTCGGCCGCCGCGGACCGCCGCTTGCGGGACAGCGCGGCCGCACCGACGACGCTCGCGTTGGTGCCGGGCATCGCGCCGTCGGGCAGCTCGTCGAGCTCGACGACGTCCGCGAGGACGACCGTCACGTTGTCGCCGCCGCCCGCGCGCAGCGCGAGCTGCACGAGCCGGTCGGCGCACGCGTCGACGTCGGGGATCGTCGCGAGCGTCTCCTCGATCGTCTCGGCCGAGACGAAGCCCGACAGGCCGTCGGAGCAGAGCAGCCACCGGTCGCCGACGCGCGCCTCGCGGACGGACAGGTCGGCGGTGACGTCGGCGTCGAAGTCGCCCAGCACGCGCATGACCACCGAGCGCTGCGGGTGGTGCTCCGCCTCCTCGGCGGTGATGCGGCCGGTGTCGACGAGGTGCTGCACGAACGTGTGGTCCGTGGTGACCTGCGTGAGGACGCCGTCGCGGAACAGGTACCCGCGGCTGTCGCCGAGGTGCACCATCGCGAGCTTGTTGCCCGCGCGCAGGATCGCCGTGACGGTCGTGCCCATGCCCGCGAGGTCCGGCTCGGCGGTGCTGCGCGCGATGATCTCGGCGCGCGCGTCGTCCAGCGCCACCTCGAGCTCGTCCAGCGCGTCGTCGGGGCCGTGCGACTCGCCGTCCAGCGGGGCGAGGGCCGCCACCGCGACCGACGAGGCCACGTCGCCGCCGGCGTGGCCGCCCATGCCGTCCGCGACGACCAGGAGGTGGGGTCCGGCGTACGCGGAGTCCTGGTTGTCGGAGCGCACGAGCCCCACGTCGGAGCGCGCGGCGTAGCGGAGGGCGACCGTCACGGGCTACCTCTGCAGCTCGAGGACGCTCTGGCCGACCCGCACCGGCGTGCCGGTGGGGACGGGCGTGGCCTGCTCGACGCGGTGGTCGCCGACGAACGTGCCGTTCGTGGAGCCGAGGTCCTCGACGAACCACTGGTCGTCCTGCGGGAACAGGCGCGCGTGGCGGGACGACGAGTAGTCGTCGTCGAGGACGAGCGTGCAGCTGGGGGCGCGGCCGATGAGCACCGCGGACGACCCGAGCGGCACGGTGGTGCCGCGCAGGGGTCCCTCGGTGACGACGAGCCGGCTCGGCCCGCCGCCGCGCGTGCGACGGGGGGTGCGGGGCGCGGGCTCGGCGGCGGGTGCGGGGGCCTCGCCTGGCGTCGCCGCGGGGCGCGGTGCCGGGGCCTTGCGGCGGTCGATGATGCGCGTCCCGTACAGGTCGCGGCGCAGCACCGTGATGGCGGACAGGACCAGCAGCCACAGCAGGGCCAGGTACCCGATCCTCAGAAGGGTGACGGTCAGCTCGCTCATGCGCGCCGCATCACTCGTCCACGTCCGAGCCACCGGTCCAGAACAGGATCCGGGTGCGGCCGATGGTCAGCGTGTTGCCGTCGAGCAGCGTCGCCGCCGGCACCTGGTGACCCTCGACGTACAGGCCGTTGGTCGACCCCATGTCGCTGGCGATGACGCCGTCGGGCGTCACCCGGATCTCGAGGTGCCGCCGGGAGACGCCGGGGTCGTCGACGATGATGTCCGCCTCGGAGCCGCGCCCGATGACCGTGACGGGGCCGGTGAGGATGTAGCGCTGGCCGTCGATGTCGATGAGCGGGTGCCGCGGGCTGGGTGCCGCCGTCGTCGCCGGGGCCACCGCACCGCGCACCGTCGCGCTGTGCACCGCGAACCGGCCGGCGTCCTGCTCCGTGTTCTCGCTGAACGACACGGTCACGGGGCCCACGAACGCGTAGTGCTGGCTCGCCGCATGGTCCGTGACGTTCGCCGCGAGCTCCTCCGCCAGCGCCTCCGCGCCCCACTGCTCCACCTGGTCGTAGTCGGCCGTGGACAGCTCGATGGTGAACTCGTTCGGCACCACCGTGCGGTCGCGGCCCACCACGGCGGCGCGGTCGTCGAGCTCGCGACGCAGCGCGTCCGCCAGCTCGATCGGCTTCACCTCGCTGCGGAAGGCGCGCGCGAACGCGTTGTTGACGACGCGCTCCACGCCGTTCTCGAACTTGTCGAGGAACCCCACGCCCACCTCCTCCCGCCGGTCGTCCGGGCCCGTCGTCCGGACCGGGTGGCCCGCCAGCGTGCTCGTGGATCGCCGGGCGAGGTGCCACGACGGTCCGTCCCGATGCTAGCCGTGCACTGCTCCGCCCGTGCCCCGCGAGCGACCGACACCCCGTCCCGGACCGGCGGTGCCGCGGCCGCAGCCGGGCACCGACCCGACGCGGCACCCACCAGGGACGAGGCCCTGACCGGCGTGTTCGGTACCCGGACCGTACCGTGCTAGTGTTCCGAACCGCGCGCGAGTGGCGGAACGGCAGACGCGCTGGCTTCAGGTGCCAGTGTCCGAAAGGGCGTGCGGGTTCAAATCCCGCCTCGCGCACACAGATCGAGAGCCGGTGACCGTGGGGTCACCGGCTCTCGTGCTTACCGCGCTGGTCATGGCACCCCGGTGCGCCGACACCGCCCCCTGCGCGCCGACACACCCTGGATCGGTCCTCATGGTCCTCATCGGTGATCGCCGCGCCGTGATCGTCGTCGCGGCCGGACGTGCGAGTCGGCCCGTCGACGGGGTTCGAGGCGGCGACACGTCTCGCAGGTGACGGCGGTGACCGAGCGTTGCGGGACGAGAGGGTCCGGCGCACTCGCGGCGGCTGCCGGCCTGGCGGCGGGTGCGTCTCCGGCGAGTCCGATGCAGCGAGCGCCGCGTCCTCGGTTGCTTCGTGGCGTTGATCGACTGCAGCTAATAGTGGCGTCTGACTGCAAGGAATATGCGCATGGGGCAGCGGCCGAGCGCTCCCTGCGTAGCCCTCGTGAGGCTGTGCCGTGGTCGACCGACCACCGGGAGCGTTGTCCACGCCGGAGCGGCCGTGGTGACGCGTCCCCTGTGTGCAGGCGTCGCGCGAGCCGACGTCCGAAGCGTTTCACCGCCCGAAGTGGGCCTTGCGGATCGGGAAAGCGGTCTCCTACGGTCGAGAAACCGGTTACCGAGCGCCCGTCGCGACGCCGACCGGTGCAGTCCCCACTTCAACGACGAAGGTGAGACGACGACGATGACTCGACCCACAGCCCTGAGGTCGCTCGCGGCGGGGGCCTCGCTGGCGCTCGTGGCGGCGGCCGGCGTGACCGCGCTCGCCGCCCCCGCGGCGCACGCCGTCACCGGCAGCGCGACCGGCTTCGCCGCGCAGAACGGCGGCACGACCGGCGGCGCCGGCGGGCAGACCGTGCGGGCGTCCACGGGCACCGCGATCCACGAGGCGCTGTGCTCCCGGCCCAGCACGAGCACGCCGATCACCATCCAGGTGTCGGGCACCATCACGGTCGGCAACACCGCGAAGGTGTCGGGCAGCGGCTGCAGCACGGCCGCCGGCGTGATCGAGCTCAAGGGCATCAGCAACGTGACGATCGAGGGCGTCGGCTCGGGTGCGACGTTCGACCAGATCGGCATCCACATCCGCGACTCGAGCAACATCATCATCCAGAACGTCACCGTCAAGAACGTGAAGAAGTCGGGCTCCCCGACCTCCAACGGCGGCGACGCGATCGGCATGGAGAGCACGGTCCGCAATGTCTGGGTCGACCACGTGACGCTCGAGGCGTCGGGCGGCGAGTCGGAGGGCTACGACGGCCTCTTCGACATGAAGAACGACGTCGAGAACGTGACGCTGTCCTACTCGATCCTGCGGAACTCCGGCCGCGGCGGGCTCATCGGCTCCAGCGAGAGCGACACGGGGAACGACAAGATCACGTTCCACCACAACCTGTACTCGAACATCGACTCGCGCACCCCGCTGCTGCGCGGCGGCCTCGCGCACATCTACAACAACTACTACGTCAACCTGAACGAGTCGGGCATCAACTCGCGCGCCGGTGCGCGGGCGAAGGTCGAGAACAACTACTTCGAGGACTCGAAGGACGTGCTCGGCACCTTCTACACGTCGGAGCGCGGCGAGTGGCAGACGGCCGGCAACATCCTCGACAACGTCACGTGGTCGAGCCCCGGCGGCGACACCCGCCCGGCCGGCCCGAGCATGGCGTCGACGACGACCGTGAGCGTGCCCTACTCCTACCGCCTCGACGGCGCGAGCTGCGTGCCCGCCCTCGTCCGGGCCACGGCCGGCGCGAACACCGGCCTGCGCGTCTCGGACGGCTCCTGCTCCCCGCAGACGCCGGCCCCGAACCCGACCACCCCGGCGCCGAACCCCACCACCCCGGCGCCGAACCCGACGACGCCCGGCCCGAACCCGACCACGCCGGCGCCCCAGCCGGGCGGGACGAACCTCAGCCTCGGCGCAGGCGCCGACGGCTCCGGCAAGGGCGGCGGCACGAGCTACGGCAACGTCGTCGACGGCAACCTGTCGACGTACTGGTCGCCCAGCGGCTCGACGGGCCGCGTGTCCGTGAAGTGGGGCTCCGCGACGACGATCTCGTCCGTCGTGGTCCGCACCGCCTCCGGCGGCGGCAGCATCACGAGCTTCCGCGTCGTCAACAACGACACGGGCGCCGTGCTCGGCACCGGCGGCAACGGCGGCACCGTGACCTTCCCGGCGGTCTCGCTGAAGAAGGTCAACATCGAGATCACGGGCGCGTCGGGCACGCCGCGCATCGCCGAGGTCGAGACCTACCGCTGACCCGGCCGCGCCACCGCACGGTGAGCGACCACGCCTGACGCACCACGGCTGAGCGGCGAAGGCCCTCGGGACCGGTCACCCCGGTCCCGAGGGCCTTCGTGCGCGCGCGGTCAGTCGTCCTCCTGCGGGATCAGCGTGAGCGCCGTCATCAGCGCACCCAGGACGAGTGCGGCGCGCGTGTGCGCGAGCGGGCGGCCCTCGGCGAGCAGCCGCTCGCCGCGGCGGAAGACCCACCGCTCGAACGCGACGGTGCCGACGGTCGACAGCGCCAGCGAGCCGACGACGAGGCCGCCGACGAGCGCAGGCCGGAGATCGCGCGGGGCCGGCGCGCCGTCGTCGGACGTGCGGTTCTCGTCGACGGCGCGGTAGACGACGTCGGTGGCGTCGAGGCCCGTGGCGTCGGGCAGGTCGGTGCCGTCCAGGCGCAGCGCGCCGGTCGGCGCGTCGCCGGCGGCGCGCTTCTCCTGCTGCGCGGCGATCATCGCGCGCATGTCGGGGATGCCGGCGGCGACGCCGGCGGCAGCCAGCGCCCCCTTGACCCAGCCGCGCGCGGTGCGGGAGCGGATGAGGTCGGGGCTGGCGTAGTAGGCGGTGGTGGCCGCACCCGTGACGAGGGCGGCCAGGACGCGGGAGCGGGGCGGTCGGTTCGTCGTCATGCCCGCCATCGTCGCCCGGTGGTGCCCCGTGTCACACCCCCCTTCAGGACCAGATGGGACGATCACGCCTCATCCCGGCGTTCTACCGGTGTGACGACAACGCCTGTGACGACAACGCCGCTGTCGGTCCCGCCCACCGCCTCCTCGACGTCCACCGTGTCGACCCCCGTGCCCGCGCGCTCGCGCCCCTTGCTCGACGTCCGTCGCATCTACGTCGAGCCCGAGGCGGCGGCGCTGCCCCGCGGGCAGGAGGTGCTGGCCCGCTGGCCCGACGCCGAGCGCGTCGAGGTCGCGTCGCACTGGAACATCCCCGAGCTGCACGGCGACGAGACGAACGTCGACCGCTGGGTGCGCATCAAGACCGAGGCGCTCGTGCTCGGCGTGAAGAAGTCGCTGGCCGCGCGGCCGAACGGGCGCTCGTCGGACTTCGTCGCGCCGTCGACCGCGAACGGCTGCGCCATGGCGTGCGCGTACTGCTACGTGCCGCGGCGCAAGGGCTACAGCAACCCGATCACGGTGTTCGCGAACATCGACCGCATCACCGGCTACCTCCGCCGGCACGTCGCGAAGCAGGGTGTGAAGACCGACCCGAACCAGTGCGACCCGCACGCGTGGGTCTACGACATCGGCGAGAACAGCGACTGCTCGGTCGACGCGACGGTCAGCGACAACGTCCGCGACCTCGTCGACCTGTTCCGCGGCCTGCCCACCGCCAAGGCGTCGTTCGCGACCAAGCACGTCAACCGCGACCTGCTCGACTGGGACCCGCAGGGCCGCACGCGGGTGCGGTTCTCGCTCATGCCGGAGCGGATCTCGAAGCTCGTCGACATCCGTACCGACCGGATCGTCGACCGCATCGCCGCGATCGACGACTTCGTCGAGGCCGGCTACGAGGTGCACCTCAACTTCTCGCCCGTGATCGTGCACGACGGCTGGCTCGAGGACTGGGCAGAGCTGCTCGACCAGGTCGCGGACGGCATCGGGCCGCGCGCGAAGGCGCAGCTGGCGTGCGAGGTCATCATGCTCACCCACAACCAGGCGCTGCACGAGGTCAACCTCGGCTGGCACCCCAAGGCCGAGCAGGTGCTGTGGCGCCCCGACCTGCAGCAGCCGAAGCGCTCGCAGACCGGCGGCTGGAACGTCCGCTACCGCACAGGCGACAAAGGCCGGTACGTCGGTGCGCTCACCGACCTGATCGCGCAGCGCCTGCCGGAGTGCCGGGTCCGGTACGCGTTCTGAGACGGGCGGCGCCCGGGTCCCTGTCCTGACGGGTCAGGGATCGGCGTGTCGCGTGGGCGTGTCGACGCGGGGAAGGGACAACTTCTGCGGCCGTACGCACCGTGTGCGCACGTCGGGCGTACGGCCGTGGGGAAGATCCCGTCTCCCGTGCCGACACGCCGGCGCCGCTGCCGTCACCCTGCGGCGGACGCGGCACCCGTGCGCCGGGGCGTCCCGCGGCGGAGGATCGGGCGATGAACACCGCTGACCTCCCCGCCCCGCTCGGCCGCGGCGCCCGCGGGCTCGTCGCCGCGTTCGCCGTCTCCGGCACCGTGCACCTGGTGCGGCCGGAGGTGTTCGAGCCGACGATCCCGCGCGCGCTGCCGGCGCCGCGGGCGCTCGTCGTGTGGTCCGGTGTCGCCGAGCTCGTGTGCGCGGCGGGCATGCTGCACCCGCGGACGCGGCGCCTGGCCGGTCCCGCCGCGGCGGCGCTGCTCGTCGGCGTCTACCCGGCCAACGTGCAGATGGCGGTCGACGCCGTCCGCGCGGTGCGCCGGCGGCGCACGCCCGCACGCGTCGTCCGGGCCGTCGTGACGCTCGCACGTCTGCCGCTGCAGTGGCCGCTCGTCCTGTGGGCGGCGCGGGCGGGGCGCTGACGCCCCGCCCGCGCCGACGCGTCAGACCGTCTCCGGCCGCTTCTTGCGCGCGAACTTCGCGGCGAGCTCCGGCCCGTCCCACACCTGGACGGAGCGCCAGATCGCCGCGGCGATCGGCACGGCCAGCACCGCGCCCGTGATGCCGACGAGCACGGTGCCCGCCGTCAGCGCGAACAGGATGACCAGCGGGTGCAGGCGCAGCGCGCGACCCATGACGATCGGCTGGAGGAAGTCGCCCTCGACCTGGTTCACCACGACGACGATCGCGATGACGATCAGCGCCTCGACCGGTCCGACCGCCACCAGCGTCACGAGGGCGGCGAGGATGCCGGCGAGGGTCGCCCCGACCAGCGGGATGAACGCGAGCAGGAAGACGAGCACCGACAGCGGGATCACCAGCGGCACGCCCACGATCGCCAGGCCGATGCCGATGAAGACGGCGTCGACGAGCGCGACGATCGCCGTGCCGCGCACGTAGCCGCCGAGCGTGCGGATCGTCGCGTCCCCGACGCGGCGGCCGCGCTCGTAGCGGTGCCCCTCGAAGGGCCGCAGCAGGAACTCCCACATCGCCGGGCCGTCCTTCAGGAAGAAGAACAGCACGACGATCATGATGAAGAAGCCGGCGACGAAGTCCGCGGTCTGCGAGACGCCCGCGATCGCGCCGGAGCCCACCGCGTCGGACTGCAGCAGGCTCGTGGCGGACTCCCGCACGGACGCGATCTGCTCGTCGCTGATGTCGAACGGCAGGTCCTGGACGTAGACCTGCAGGCGGTCGAAGCCCTCCAGGGCCTGGTCCCGCAGCTCGCCCCACTGGTTCGCGACCGCGCGGACGACGAGCCAGAGGATCAGCGAGAGCAGCGCGATGAGCGCGAGCAGCGCGACCCAGGTCGCCAGCAGCGACGGCATGCCACGCCGGCGCAGGAACGACACGAGCGGCGAGATGGCCGCCGCGAGCACCAGCGCGATCAGGACGGGGATGACGACGAGCGTCAGGCGCGTCACGACGAAGCCGAACACCGCGATGACGGCGAGGACGGCCAGCACCTGCAGCGACCGCGTGCCGACGCGGCCGAAGCCGTCCGACCACAGGCCGGGAGTGCGGGGCGCCGCCTCTCCGGGCGTCGCCTCGGCCGACGTCGTGCGGCGCGGCTCCGCCCCGGGACGCGGTCCGACGCGCGTGAGCTCGGTGCCGGTCCGGGCGGGCGGTGTGCGCCGGCCGAAGAGACCCATCGGCTGTCCTCCTGGTGCAGGTGCCGGCGGACGCCGGACGAGCCGACGCTATTGCGCTCCGGCGCGTCCCGCGCGGTGACCGGTGGCCGCACGCGTCAGTACCGCCAGCGCGCCATGTCCTGCTGGTAGGTGCGGTGGATCGTCGGCGAGAGCAGGGTGGACGGCGGGACGTCGCGTGCGGGCGTGTCCGCCGGCAGGCGCGTCGTCGCCGCCAGCGACGCGGCGTCGTGGAACCGCAGGCCGTCCGGCAGGGGCGTCGCCGCGAACGCCTGCGACCCGTCTCCGGGCAGCGACAGGGCGAAGCCCCACTCGCCGAACGACGGGACGTTGACCCCCAGCGGCAGCACGGTCCGACCGGGCGCGCCGTCCCGCATCGTCGCCACGACCTGCCAGAACGCACCCGGCGTGAAGTACGTCGACGTGGCCTGCGTGCTCATCACCCCGCCCGGCCGCAGGTGCGCCGCGACCATCCCGTAGAACGGGGAGGAGTACAGCTTCGCGATGCGCTCGTTCGACGGGTCGACGAGGTCGACGAGCACCGCGTCGAACGTGCGGTCCGTGCCGCGCAGCCACGTGAACGCGTCGGCGTTGACCACCTCGACGCGTGGGTCGTCGAACGCGTGGCCGTTGAGGTCGCTGACCAGCCGGTCGTGCCGGCCGAGGTCCGTCATCGCGGGGTCGAGGTCGACGACGACGACCTCGCGCACGGACGGGTAGCGCAGCACCTCGCGTGCGAGCAGGCCGTCGCCGCCGCCGAGCACCGCGACCGACGTCGGCGCCGCGACCGACGTCAGGGCCGTGTGCGCCAGCGTCTCGTGGTACCGCGCCTCGTCGACCGAGGAGAACTGCAGCTGGTCGTTCAGGTACAGGCGGGTGTCGCCCTGGTACGACGTCACGACGAGCTTCTGGTACGCGCTCTGCTCGTAGTGCAGCACCGGGTCGACGTACAGCCGCGTGCTGATCGCGTCCTCGAGGGCCGTCGCGGTGACGAGCCCGGCCACGAGCAGCACCGACACGGCCGCCGTCGGCCACGTCAGGCGCACGGGCCAGCCCATCCGCCCCAGCATGAACAGCGCGACGAGCACGTTGAGCAGCGCGACGGCGAACGCCGTGCGCACCAGGCCGAGCGTCGGCAGCAGCAGGAACGGGAACAGCAGCGACGCCGCCAGGGCGCCGAGGTAGTCGAGCGCCAGCACCTTCGACAGCAGCGACACCGACTCGTCGCGACCGTGCTCCTTGAGCAGCGCCACGAGCAGCGGGATCTCGACGCCGATGCCGACGCCGATGAGCAGCGACAGCAGCGTGAACACGACCCACGCGAGGTCCGTCACGGCGTACGCCCAGAACAGCAGCAGCACCGACGCGCCGCCCAGCACGCCGAGCAGCAGCTCGTTGCGCACGAACGCACGCCCGGGGGAGCGCGCCAGGCGCACCGCCAGCAGCGAGCCGACGCCCATCCCGAACATCGTCACGCCCGTGGCCAGCGAGAACGCGACGACGGAGTCGCCGAACAAACTGGAGGCGGCCGTGCCGAGGATCAGCTCGTAGACGATCCCGCCGACCGCGACGAGCAGTGCCGCCGCGAACACGGTCGGCCGGTCGCCGCGGCGCGCGCCGCGGGGTCCCGGTGCCTCGGGCGCGCCGGTGGGTGGGTCGGTGGGGGCGTCGGCGACCGTCGTCGCGACGCCGTCCCGGGTCGTGCCGTCGTCCACGGTCAGGAGCTGATCGTCCCCGCCACGATCACGCCGATCGCGATCGCGAGGCCGGCGATGACGACGCCGAACGCGACGTTGTGCTCGTCGACGAGCTCGCGGTGCAGGTCGAGGCGGAACAGCTTGTTGACGACGACCACGGTGATCAGCAGCAGCACGATGCCGATCACGGAGTAGACGATCGTGGACAGCAGCTCGTCGAGGGCCATGGGTGTCTCCCGGGTCCGGTGAAGGGGTTACTTGCCGAGCCCGCCGACCCCGGTGACCGGGCGGCGGTAGCAGATCTGGTCCGCGTCCTCGGAGACGACCGTGCTGCCGGCGGGCGGCGCGGTCGCGAGGCTGCGGGGCGTGCAGTCGGTGCGGGTGTCGGGGGAGCAGGCGCCCGCGAGGTTGCTGAGCAGGATCACGGCGACGAAGGCGCCGACCACCCAGGCGCCGCGCCGACGCGGCGCGACCACTTTGCCGAAGTGGTCCTTCTGCGCCTTCGCGTCGAGCTCACGGCCCCGGTAGACGTCGAGGACGCGCTCGTCGAACTTCTCCACGGACAGCACGAAGCCGTCGCCGTGCAGCTCGGCGTACGCGACCTTCTGGCCCTTCTGCAGGTCGTAGGTGAAGGAGCCCTGGAGGTCGCGGATGGTGCCCGCGCCGACCTCGCCGACGCGCAGCTGCTGCGGGCGGCCGTCGACCGTCGCCGTCACCAGCTGGCCGGTGCGCAGCTGGTCCGGGTCGAGGCGCTCCGGCACGTCCTCGGGCCAGTACAGCGTGACCTTGCGGGTGTCGTGGTCGTACTCCACCCAGTAGTCGAGGTTCGTGTAGCCGAGGAGCTCCCACTCCTCCCAGTGGTACCACCGGCCGTCCTCGCGGTCCTTCTCCGCGTAGACGACGACGCCGTGCGGCATCGACCGCCACGGCGGCGACCCGACGAGGGCGTGCCCCAGCTTCATGCGTGCCCGGTGGCGTGCCATGCCGCGCCTCAGACCAGCGCGCGGACGTCGACGCGGGCGGCCCCGAGGACGTCGGCCAGCTCGGCGCGCGTGGCGTCGGCGAAGTCGTCGCCGTCGGGGCGCCGGCACGTCGTCAGCGTCACGTACGCCGTGCCGCGCTCGGGCCACGTGTGCACCGCGACGTGCGACTCCGCGAGGATCACCGCGACGCTCAGCCCCTGCGGCGTGAACCGGTGCGCCGCGTCCGCGCCGACCGGCGTCAGGCCCGCGCGGCGGACCACCGCGTCGAGGCAGCGGCGGACCGTCGGCTCGTCGTCGAGGCGCCCGGCGTCGGCGCCCGCGACGTCGAAGACGTACACGAGGTTGCGGTCCACGGGCGTGCGGCCTCCAGGCGGGGGTGGGGGGCGCGGTGAGCCTAGTGGAGGGGTGGGGGGACCTCGGACCAGGTCCACCCGTTCGCCGCGACCGGCCGCGGACGCGCCTCCGGCCGACGCGATGGGTCGGCGCGGTCGGTCGTCGCGGACAGTCGTCGTGGTGCAGCTCCCGCCACGTGCGCTGGGCGAGCGACTCCACACCGGCGGTCACAGGGGATCGGGCAGGAGGCGAGCCACGTTGTCCCACCACGGGTGACGCCTGGTGAGGGCCCACGCGCCCGCGGTGAGCAGGCACGGCGTCGCCCCCAGGATCAGCGTCGACACCCCGCCGAGCACCGCGTCGTGCAGGTAGTAGTCGAGGTCGGAGGCGGTCATGACGGTCGTCGGGTCGGAGGGCAGGTAGACCACCGGCGTACCGGCCTCCAGCACCGGGAGCTCCCCGCTCGTCGCGATCTGCGCGTCGACGCGACGACCGTCGGCCGTGGTGAAGACGACGTGGTCGTCCGGCCCCGCGTCGATCACGTGTCCGGACGCACCCCGAGCCCGCAGGTCGGTTGCGAGGTCGTGGAGGCGCACGTCCCCCGGGAGCACGCAGATGACGGTGATGACGAGGATGAGCCCGAGGGTGCAGACGACCGCCACGGCACCACCCGACAGGCGGGCGAACCTGCCTGCCGCCTCGGGCTGGTCGCCCGTACCGTCACCGCCGTCCGACATGAGGGCAGTGTGCCCGGTGACGGGCGTCGCGCGAGGCGACTCCGCGCGTCCGCTCTGCCGACGTGGTCCGTACGGCGGAGCGACGCGTGAGGGCGACGGCAGCAGGTCGAGGAGCGCCTCCGCCACGCCGCGGGCCCGGCGGCCGTGGTCAGGCCGGGCGGTCCGGCCCCGGGAGTGCCGCGCTGATGGTCGCGCTGATCGCCGCGGCGTGCGCGTCGAGCTCGGACCATGGGTCGCCGCGTTGCCGGCAGACCGGCGCAGCTTCGTCGAGAGACGCGCCGCGGAGCTGCTCACGCTCGCCGCGGTACGGCGTCCCGACCACGGGAGGACGTCGACGTCCAGGGCTGGACGCACTGGCTGCAGCGCGAGGCGGCGGGCACGTCGACGTCCGGTCGGACGCGCAAGATCCGCACCATGGCCGGGACTTGAGGGCCGATCCCGAGTCGTGGGGAACGAGGGCGTCCGCCCAGGGCTGCGTGCTCAGAGCGACGCCAGGAAGTCGAGCAGCACCGCAGCCAGGCGCTCGGGCGCCTCGAGGGCGACGTGGTGGCCGACGCCGTCGAGCTCGACGGCCCGCACGGGCCCCTGGACGACGTGCGCGAGCGTCGCGGCGGTGAAGGGCCCGCCGGAGCCGCCGACGGCAAGGGCGGGGACGGTCAGCGGTGTGCGGGCCCGTGCGCGGAGCTCGTCGCCCTCGGTGAGCATCGACCGGTAGAGCCCCGCCGCGCCCTCCCAGCCGCCGTCGCGCGCGAAGGTGCGGGCGAGCTCGGCCACGTCGGCGTCGTCGACGGCCCCGGGGACGACGGTCATCGACGGGAACGCCCACTCGCCGAGCAGCTCGCGCTCGCGGCCGGTGAGGAGGAGCCGCGCGATGCCCGGCGCCGCCAGCACGCCGATGTGCCAGGAGCCGCCGTGCGTCACGTCGGCGAAGCCCTCGAGACCGAAGCCCCCGAGGCCCATCTCGATCGCGGTCAGGCTCCGGACGTCGCCGGGGTGGTCGCCCGCCAGCCGGTAGAGGGTCCCGCCCGCGATGTCCTGCCCGACGAGGTGGACCGGTCCGAGGTCGAGCGCACCGATGAGCGCGTGGAGGTCCTCGGCGGCGACGGCACTGCCGAAGTCCGGCCCGGCGGTCGCCGAGTCGCCGAACCCGCGCAGGTCGACGGCGACGACGCGGTGCCGCTCGGCGAGGAGCGGGATGAGCCGGTGGAACACCCACCACGACTCCGGGAAGCCGTGGACGAGCAGCACCGGGTCCCCGGACGTGCCCGCGGTGACGTGGTGCAGCGTCGTGCCGTTGACGTCGGTGGTGCGGTGGCGGACGCCGGGGACGGTGGCGCCGGCCGGCGCGACGGGGGTGTGCATCGGGTCTCCTCGATATAGGCAACTAGGTTGTCAATCTACGAACGAGCAACCCGGTTGTCAATACTCGTGCGCGCGGTAGCGTCGGGCCGTGACGACGTCGGAGGGTGCGCACCTCGCCCGGCTCCTGCTCGGCGCGTTCGAGGCGATGGTCGACGAGGTGGCGGCCGAGCTCGAGCGCGCCGGCCACCCGGGGCTGACGGTCGCGAACGAGTTCGCCATGCAGGCGATCGACGCCGGGGCGGGCAGTGCCGCAGACCTGGCGCGCGCGCTGGGCGTGACCCGGCAGGCCGCCGCGAAGACGATCGCGACCCTCGAGGGGCTCGGCTACGTCGACCGCGCGCCGGACGCCGCGGACGCCCGCCGCAAGCACCTGCACGTCACCGCGCGCGGGCGCGCGGCGGTCGCCGTGGGTGCGCGGGCGTTCGACGACGTCCACCGGCGGTGGCGCGAGGACGTGGGCGCGGCGGACGCCGCCGCGACGGTCGCCGCGCTAGGCGCTCTCGCGCGGTCGCGTGCCTGACGTGCCGGCGGAGCTCTCCGCGCTGCTCGCGCGGTTGGCCGACGGCTGTGGCTTCCGGGAGGCGCGGCGGTGGGACGACGAGGACGTCCGCTGGGCGCTCTACCAGGAGGCGCTACGTCACCCACGACTTGAGGGCACCCTGAAGGAGGCACTCACGGAGGAGCCGGACGAGTTCGTGGCGTCGAGCGTCGTGGTGCTCGCCCTCGAGCGCGAGACCGAGGCAGACGACATGGCGCCCTGGGTCGCCGCGATGCCCGCCGATCGGCGCGCCTTCGTCGAGAGGCGCGCGACGCTCGCACGTCGTCCGGACATGGCGCGTCAGTGGTGCGGCGGTGCGTCCTCGTGCGCATGCCGCCCGGTGGATGAGCGCCACGCGTCGAAGCGCTCATGCAGGAGGGGCGCGAGGCGTTCGTACTCCTGCCACGACCCGCGGACCCCGTACGGGCCGGCGTCGGGGAAGACGCCGGCGTAGTCCTCGAGGAAGCGCTGCTCGTAGTAGTCCCGAGCGAAGGCGTTCCCCAGGTCGTTCAGCATCTCGGACGCGAGGACGCCGTCCCACTCGACGTACAGGTCACTCGGACGCCCACGGCGCGCGCGGATCGCCGCGACACGCCGAGCGCTCTCCGTGGCGACCAGGTCGCTGACCATGCCGTGCTCGACGAGCCAGACGAGGAAGAAGCCGGTGTGCACGTAGGCACGGCGCCTGGGTGTCCAGCGCGGGAAGTCGCCGCCGTAGTGCCACTTCGCCTTGTCGTAGGCGACGTGCTGCCCCACTCCTGCCGACTCTTCTGGGCTCGGTCCGTCACTGCTCACGGTCGCAAAGGTATCCGCGGGCTGTTGCTGTCGACCTGTCGCACGCGTCGGCGCTCCTCGTCGGCGCGCGACGCCGGACGAGGTGCTCGGGGAGCGAGCTGCCACGCCGAGCCGTCCTGGCCGAGATCGTCGCGCTTCAGCCCCCAGCGCGCGGGCCGAGCGCCATCCCGGCGCGCAGCGACCCGGGTGTGCTCCGACAGGCCGGGATGTCCCCGCGGAGGCCACCCGGGCAGCAGAGGATTGTCCAGGTACGTCGCGAGCAGGTTGTCGTCGACGCCGTTCCACCGCTCCAGCAGCTCGGCACGGCGTGAGGGCGCCAGGACGGCGAGAGCGTCGTCGGCGAGCAGGACCGTCGAAGCCACGAGGGCGGTCGACTGCTCCTGAGCCCACGTGTGGCGAGGATCCGCTGGCCGTGCTCGTCGCCGTAGAGGCGGTCCTCCACGGTCGACGAGTGCAGGTACCAGTAGGACGCGCAGGCCAGGTCCCCGGCGTCCTTGTACTCGCCGTACCTGCTCCGGGCGGCCCACGAGGCGAGCTTCAGCGCGGTGTAGCCGGCGACCGTCGGCAGACGGATGACGAGGTCGTCACCCAGCGCGACCGGCCGGGCGTCGGCCCACACGTCGCGGAAGCCGAGGACGTCCAGCGGGTCGGCATCCCGACGGAGCGGCACGGCTCCGTCGGGGTGCTCGACGCCGCCGAAGGGGACGAGATCCACCATCGTCCCGGCGATCCGGTGGCGGACCTGAGCAGGTCCGGACGCGCGGGGCAGCTCGCGGACGACCTCGTCGTACGTCTCCCATCCGTCGATGGCCAGGGCCAGGTCCAGATCGCCGGTGCGCCGCAAGGGGAAGGAGTGCCCCCACTCCCGGTGCAGCACGTCACGGCACAGGGCGCCGACGAGCATGAGACGCCCGGCAGCCTGCGGGACGTGCTCGGTGAGCTCGGCCACAACAGGGAGCACGCCGTCGCGAAGCGTCGGATCATCGAGCATGGCGTCGCAGGAGCTCCTCCCGTAGGGGTCGCGCAGCGAGGCGGTGTCGCGGGTCGTCGGTGATGAGCAGGTCGGCGAGGCGCAGCGGGAGGAGCGCGTCGTACAGGTCGGGGACCGGTGCCGACCCACCCCAGAACTTGCGACGCACGACGATGTTCAAGCGGTCGCCGCTCGGGTTCCAGCGGGAGGCCATGACGGCTTGCAGGTCGAGGCGTTCGACGTAGATGGTCACGTCGGCTCCATGGAGCTCGGGGGAAGCGGCCTCTCCGGACCGGTACACCGACTGGCCTCGGCTCAACCAGGCATCGAGCCGAGGGTCGCCGCTGAAGCGGCCCAGCTCGAGCTTGGGGCCGAGCCCGTTGCCGAAGACGCCTGCCCACTGGTCGAGCAGCTCGTCCACGCGGTTGAGCCCCTCCCGCCCGTGGCGCAGGAAGCGACGCGCCTCCAGGTCCGACATGACCTGCTGCGCGATCCCGACCGAGACACCCGATCTCTCCGCGAGCGTCCGCAGGCTCGCGGAGGCGAGGCGAGGGTCGTCGAGCAGGAGGCAGACGACCTGAGCGCGGCTGGGGCTCATGGGGTTCTGGACGACGTGGTGGCCGCTGGCGGCGGAGCGATTCGATCGCCGGGGCCTGCGGGCGTCCTGGTCGCCGATGTCCACCAGCACGCCCGGCGCGCGCACGTAGGCCCGGCCGCTGCGGTCGGCGTACCAGTCACCGCGCGCACGGGCGGCCTCGGCACGAGCCGGAGGCATGCGGTCGGCGAGCAGGAGCCAACCGCCCTGCAGGAGGTCACCGCGCGGTTCCCGGGCCTCCGTCAGCTGCCAGGGGCGTTCCACGCGCATGCCGTCGATGTCCAGGACCGCAGTGTCACCCGAGAGCGTCAACCCGATCCCGCGCGCACGCAGGGCCTCCCGGATCGCCGACACGCGCTCGTCGACATCCTCGCGCTCGCCGTCCGGCAGAGAGGTGGCCATGGGCAGACCGTACATCGCGAGTGAACGTTCATCCATAATGAACGTTCACCGACGATGAACACCCGGGTGTGACTCACCTGGCCCGCGGGCCACAAGACGTCCCATGACTCCAGTGTGATAACGCGAAAACAACCACACCTTCAGGCGACGCGAGACGTCCGTCGCATATGTCAGGGTCGCTTACTAATTGCCCGGCGGTGTGCGGCGGAGAGGTCGCGCACCGGGCGTCCGGGCGCGCCGTGACGCGCGTCCGCACCCGCGAGCAGCGAGGCGCGCGGGCCCATCGGGGGGCGAAGGGACGACATTCGATGCGTCAGCTACGGACGTGGCTCACCGCGCTGGTCGTGGGAGCACTCTGCGTCATGGGGGCGGCCGCACCGGCGGCCGCGGTCGGGCCGGACCGGCTGCCGATCACGGTCGCGAACAGCTCGGGCCGCGGTGAGCAGGTGTACGTGCACGTGCTCGGCACCAACCTGGCGACGGGCCGGCTCGGCTGGGTCGACGCCGGCGGCACGTTCCGGCAGTGGCCGGCCGGGTCCAACCCGCCGTCGCCCGCGCCGGACAGCGCCATCGCCGGACCGTCGAACGGCGGCGCGGTCACCGTGCAGGTGCCGCGCGGCTTCTCGGGCCGCATCTACTTCTCGTTCGGGCAGAAGCTGCCGTTCTCGCTCACGCCGGACGGGCTCGTGCAGCCCGCGCCGTGGGCCGGCGGCGACCCGACGCGCGACATCCTGTTCGACTGGAGCGAGCTCACCTACAACGACGCCGGCCTGTGGCTGAACAGCTCGCAGGTCGACATGTTCGCCGTGCCGCACTCCGTCAGCGTCACCGGCGCGTCCGGGCAGACGCGGACCACCGGCCGCCTGGTCGCGAACGGACGCCAGCAGATCATCGACGCCCTGCGCGCCGACCCCGCGTGGGCGCGCAGCGTCGTCACGCGCGCCGACGGCACCGTGCTGCGCGTGCTCGCGCCCGGCAAGGCGGCGAGCGCGGGCCTCATGAGCACGACGTTCCTCGACGGCTACATCGCCTCGGCGTGGAACGCCTACACGTCCCGCACGCTCACGGTGCAGCCGTTCGGCGACCGGCCCGAGGTCCGGTACACCGGCCGCACGTCCGGCACGACGATGCGGTTCACCGACACGTCCGGCCGCGAGGTCGCGGCGTTCCAGCGGCCCTCGTCGTCGGACGTGTGGGGCTGCGACGGTGCGCTGCACGCGCCGAACGACCAGGTCGTCGGGCCCATCGCCCGCACGCTGTGCGCCGCGCTGTTCCGCGGCACGCTCGGCACCAGCACCACCGAGCCGGTGCTCGACGCGGCGCAGTTCTACCGCAGCACGCCGCCCAACCTGTACGGCCGGTCCGTGCACGCCGCGATGGTCGACGGCCGCGCGTACGCGTTCGCGTTCGACGACGTCGGCGCGTTCGAGTCCCTCGTGCACGACGGCGACCCGCGCAGCGCGCGCGTCGACCTGACGTCCTTCACGGGCGGCACCACGACGAACCCCGGGACGCCGACGACCCCCACGCCCACCGGGCAGGCGCTGGTCAGCCGCTGGAACGGCAAGTGCCTCGACGTCACCGGCGGCGCCATCACCGCCGGCACGCGCGTGCAGATGTGGGAGTGCAACGGCACGGCCGCGCAGCAGTGGCGGCAGGTCGGCACGGCGCTGCGCGTCGGCACCGACCAGTGCCTCGACGTCGTGTGGGGCGGCACCGCCAACGGGTCGCCCGTGCAGGTCGCGACGTGCAGCGGCAACGCCGCCCAGCAGTGGGTGCTCACCGCCGCCGGGGACCTCGTGAACCCGCAGTCCAACCGGTGCCTCGACATCGCCGACTGGAACGGCGCGAACGGCGCACGCGTGCAGCTGTGGGACTGCGCCGGGACGGCCAACCAGAAGTGGGTGCGCCGCTGACGGGCACCTGAGGCGGCGCACACGCGGCGCACGACCCGGCCGCCGGTCACCCGCGCAGGGTGGCCGGCGGCCGTCGTCGTCGAGCGGCGTCGGCCCTCGGCCCCGGCGCCGTCCCGTCAGCCGGCCCGCCGGCCCAGCACCGACAGCCGGTCGTCGTCCCAGCCGACCAGCAGCCCGCCGACCGACTGCACGCCGCGCACCCCCGCCGGCAGCGGCACGCTGCCCACCTCGTGCCCGTCCGCCGGGTCGAGCGCCACCAGCTCGCGCCCCCCGCCGCGGCGCTCGCGCGCCACGTGCAGCACGCGCCCGTCCGTCACCGGCGCGCCGACCGACCGGCCGGACCCCTCCCCGTCGCGCCGCCACAGCACCTCGCCGGTCGCGGCGTCCAGCGTCACCAGGCCCTCGCGCGTCGCGGCGTGCACGCGCCCGTCCAGCACCACCGCCGTCGACGTCTCGGCCGCCGCCGCGTCCCACCGGCGCTCGCCCGTCGCCGCGTCGTGCGCGCGCAGGTCGCCGTCCGTCATGAGCAGCAGGCCGGGGACGCTCCCGTCGTCGACGGTCGTCCACACCGCCGCGCCGTCGAGCTCGAGGTCGCCGTCCGGGCGGACGAACGTCGTCGACGACCCGTCGGTGAGCCGCAGGCCACCGCGCACGTCGAAGCCCGCACCGACCTCCGGGTCGCCGCCGGCGCGCGGCACCGTGCGCCGCACCGTCCCGTCCGCCGCGACGAGCACGACGTCGCGCTGGCCCACGACCGCCGCGACGCCGTCCGCGACCACCACCTGCGCGCGCCACCACGGGTACGGGTCGCGCGCACCCGCCGACACCGGCACGCGCCACAGCTCCGCACCCGTCGCCAGGTCGAGGCCCCACGCCTCCGTGCCGCCGCCCGGCGGCGAGCCCGCCACCACCGCCACGCCGTCGAGCACGCCGACGGCGTCGGCGAACGTGCCCGCCACCGTGTCCGTCGGCACGTCCGCGACCACCTCGCCGTCCGCGGTCGCGAGCACGACGACGCGCGACGTCGTGGGCGTGCTGCGCACCCAGTCGTCGGCGCGGCGCACCTGCCACACGTCGGACGCGAGGCACGCGATGCGCGCCGGCAGGCCCGACGCCGGCGCCGGCGGGTCGTCGGCGGCCACGCACAGCGACCCCACGGCGCGCACGTCGGCGGCGTCCTCGTCCGGCGGGTCGACGAGCGGGACCCGCCACCGCGTGGCGCCCGTGGCCGGGTCGAGCGCGACCACGTCCCGGCCCTGCGTCGCCGCGGTGCGCAGGCCCACGACGGCGTCCGACCACGGCCACGTCACCGCGTACGGCAGCTCGTCGCCGGTGGCCGACCACAGCACCTCGATCTCGGGCGGGACCGGCGCGATCACGCCCGGGACCGAGGCGAGGCGGGCGTCCTCGGCGCGCTCGCGGGCGTCGACGGCCGTCTGGGCGCCCACCGCCACCGCGACGAGGGTGACGCCGGCGGCGACGGTCCACCAGCGGCGGCGGCCGGTCCACGCGGACGAGCGGGGGTCCGGCGCGCCCGTCGTGCCGTCGCCCGTCGTGCCGTCGCGCGGTGGGCCGCCGCTCGGGC
>NZ_JBFTEP010000052.1:0-24564 GCF_047229365.1 Cellulomonas pasadenensis
GCCGCACGCGGGGCCACGGTCAGCGGCCGACGGCGGCGCCGCGGGCTGCGGGCACGACCACGTCGTTCGCCGTGCGCAGCACCGGCGCGCGGAGCAGGTCCTGCGGGTCGATCGGCGCGGACGTGCGCACCCGGAAGCGCGCGCGGGCGCCGGCGGGCAGCGTGACGAGGGCGTCGTCGACGCGCGCGCCCGGGTCGAGGCGGTCGACGAGGAGCGTCACGTCCTTGGCGAGCGAGCGCGCGACGACCTCGACCTCGTAGCCGTCCTGCGTCGGCGTGACGCCGGCGGTGAGCGGCTCGGGGTGCAGGTCGAGGGCGACGTCCTCGACCCACGTGTGCACGTGGCGGGCGTGGTCGAGCGTGACGACCAGCGCCTCGCGCGCGGGGTCGACGGGCGTCACGAGCGCCTCGGCCAGCGCGAACGTGCCGACCGACCACGCCCCGACGGTGAGCGGCAGCTCGGCCGAGGCGAGCACGCTGCCGTCGAGGCGCTGCCGCTCGAGCCGGGCCACGCCCTTCCACAGCGTCGGGGTGTCGTTGACGACCAGCAGCGCCTCGCGGCCGTCCCGCGGCTGCACGGTGACGACCCGCTCGGCGAACGCGGCACGCATCGCGTACCAGAGCGGCTTCGGGCGCTCGTCGCCGTCGACCGCGGCCCACGACGTCACGGGCCAGCAGTCGTTGAGCTGCCAGACGATCGCGCCCGCGGTCCGGGGCCACCACGAGCGGTAGTGCTCGACGGCGAACCGGACGGCCCGCGCCTGGTTCAGCTGGCCCGCCCAGTGCCAGTCGGCGAAGCGGTCCGGCACGCCGAGGTGCGGCGCCATCCCGCGGTCGAGCTTGCCGTTGCCGTCGTCGGCCTTCTGGTGCAGCAGGAACGTCGGGTGCTCCTTGCCCGCGACCGCGCCGTCCTCGTCCCGCACGGCGCGGCGCAGCGTCGCCCACGTCGGCGGGCCCTGGAACCCGAACTCCGAGCAGAAGCGCGGCACCTCGTCGCGGTAGACGGAGTAGTCGACGCGGTTCCACACCTCCCACTGGTGGTGCGTGCCGTGGTCGGGGTCGTTGGGGTGCACCTCCTGCGGGCCGAAGCCGGGCGAGAAGGGGCTGTTCGCCGCGTACGGGCGGGTGGGGTCGAGCTCGGCGACGACGGCCGCGAGCACCTCGGTCGCGTACGCGTGCCCCCACGTGCGGCCCTCGAGGTCGTCCTTCCAGCCCCAGTCCTCGTGGCCCCACAGGTTCTCGTTGCCGCCGTTCCACAGGACGAGCGACGGGTGCGGCGTGAGGCGGGCGACGTGCTCCCGCGCCTCGGCCTCGATCTCGTCGCGCAGCGGCTGCTCCTCCGGGTACGCGGCGCAGGCGAGCAGGAAGTCCTGCCACACGAGCAGGCCGCGCTCGTCGCACAGCTCGTAGAAGTCCTCGGACTCGTAGACGCCGCCGCCCCACACCCGCAGCAGGTTGAGGTGGGCGCCGACCGCCTGGTCGAGGCGCCGCGCGACGCGCTCGCGGGTGAGGCGGGTGAGGAGGTGGTCGTCGGGGATCCAGTTGGCTCCCTTGACGAACAGCGGCCGCCCGTTGACGCGCAGCGTGAACGCGGTGCCGTGGTCGTCGACGGACGTGTCGAGCTCGACGGTGCGGAAGCCGATGCGACGCGTCCACGTGCCGAGGAGGGGGCCGGTGCCGCGCGGCTCGGCGGGCGCGGCGACGTCGGCGGCGCTCAGCTCGACGGTCAGCGCGTGCAGCGGCTGCCCGCCGTGCCCGACCGGCCACCACAGCGGCGCGTGCGGCACCTCGAGCCGGACCACGGCGGACGTGGCGCCGGGCGCGACCCGGCCGACGACGTCGGCGCCGGCGACCGACGCGTGCACGACGAGGCCGGCGTCGCCGCCGGGCAGTCCCGACCGCTCCACGTCGACGTGCACCTCGACGACGCCGGTGCCGTCCGGCTCGACCGTGACGAGCGGCCGGACGCCGGCGAGGCGGGCGACGCGCCACCGCTCGACACGCACGGGCCGCCACAGGCCCGCGGTCTGCAGGTCCGGCCCCCAGTCCCAGCCGAAGGAGCACGCCATCTTGCGGACCATGTTGAAGGGCTGCGTGTAGGCCGCCGGGCGCGGGCCGACGCGCTCGGCCTCCGCCTCGGCGTACGCGAGCGCCGACGCGATCTCGACCCGCAGGCGCTGCGTCGTCGGGCGGACGCGGTCGCGGACGTCGACGCGGTAACTGCGGTGCATGTCCCGCGTGCGCAGGACGACCTCGCCGTCGAGCAGCACGGTGCCGACGGTGTCGACGCCGCCGAGGACCAGGTCGACGCGCTCGTCGTCGGCGGGCAGGTCGAGCACGAGCTCGCGCTCGTACGCCCAGTCGACCCGCTTCATCCAGGCGAGCCGCTGCTCGTGGTCGTCGAGGTACGGGTCGTCGATCAGCCCCGCGTCGAGCAGGTGCGTGTGCGACGTGCCGGGCACGTGCACGCGCAGGCCGGTGCGCAGCCGCTCGGCCAGGTGGTCGGGGACGTCGCCCGCCGTGGCCGTCAGCGTCCAGCCGTCGCGGAGGTCGGTCAGGGTCACGGGTGCTCCTCGTAGTCCGGGCTCCGGGGCGCCGCGCGCCGTCGCGCGTGCCGGGCGGCAGAGCCGTCGTCGAAGCACCTGGGGACATCCTTAAGCAACTGAAGAAAGTTAGTCAACCGCGTACGCTGGCGCCGTCACCGGCCGCGCAGCCGGTCCGCACGGGCGCGACGGCGCGCCCGGACAGGGTGCGCGGCACCGTCCGTGCGACGGCGTCGCCCACGACGCCGTCGCGCCGTCCGCGGCCCGCGGCCGCAGGTCAGGAGCCCCGTGCCCGAGCACGACGAGGTCCGCACCGCCCCACCGTCCGCTGCTCCCGTCCACCTGCGCGCGGACGACGTGTCGCTCGTCGTGGACGTCGACGGCGGCCGGCTGCCCCGCGTCCTGCACTGGGGCACCGCGCTCGGCGACCTGGACGACGCGGCCCTGCGCGCGCTGCGGACCGCGTCGCGCCCGGCGCCCCGGGGGTTCGCGGTGGACGGCGAGGTGGTGCCGGGCGTCGTGCCCGAGCAGTCCGCCGGGTGGCTCGGCACCCCGGGCCTCACGGGCAGCCGGGGCGGTCGCGCGTGGTCCGTGGCGTTCGGCGTCGCCGCCGGGGACGTCACCGTCGTGCACGCGCCCGAGGGCGGCGGCGCCGTCGACGTGCGCGGCACCGACCCGCACGCCGGCCTCGAGCTGCGCGTGCGGCTCGAGCTGACCCCGCAAGGACTCGTCCGCCAGCGCGCCACCGTGCGCAACACGGGCGACGACGCGTACGAGGTGGCGGGCCTGCTCCTCACGCTGCCGGTGCCGCTGCGCGCCGGCGAGCTGCTCGACCTGGGCGGCCACTGGGCGCGCGAGCGGACCCCCCTGCGCACGGCGTTCACGCACGGCACCCGGCTCCGCGAGAACCGCCGCGGCCGGACCGGCTACGACACGCCGTACGTGCTGGTCGCGGGCACGCCCGACCTCGCGCACCGGCGCGGCGAGGTGTGGGGGCTGCACGTCGCGTGGTCGGGCAACCACCGCAGCCTCGCCGAGCGGCACCACCACCACGAGGGCCTGCTCGGCGGCGGCGAGCTGCTCGAGCCCGGCGAGGTCCGGCTCGGGCCGGGGGAGTCGTACGCGAGCCCGTGGGTGTACGGGTCGTACGGCGCGGCGGGGCTCGACGACCTGGCGGCGCGCTTCCACCGGTGGATGCGCGCCCGGCCGCAGCACCCGCGCACGCCGCGCCCCGTCACGCTCAACACGTGGGAGGCCGTGTACTTCCGGCACGACCTCGGCCGGCTGACGGAGCTCGCCGACGCGGCCGCGGCCGTCGGCGCGGAGCGGTACGTGCTCGACGACGGCTGGTTCGGCTCCCGCCGGGACGACACGTCGGGCCTCGGTGACTGGTACGTGTCCGAGGAGGTCTGGCCGGACGGGCTGCACCCGCTGATCGCGCACGTCACGGGCCTCGGCATGCAGTTCGGCCTGTGGGTCGAGCCGGAGATGGTCAACCCCGACTCCGACCTCGCGCGCGCTCACCCGGAGTGGGTCCTGCAGGTACCCGGGCGGATGCCGCTGCCCGCGCGCCGGCAGCAGGTCCTCGACCTCGCGAACCCCGACGCGTGGGCGTACGTGCTCGAGCGGCTGGACGCCCTGCTCACCGAGCACGACATCACCTACCTCAAGTGGGACCACAACCGCGACCTCGTCGACGCCGGGCACGGCCCCGACCGGACACCGGGCGTGCACGGGCAGACGCTCGCCGTCTACCGCCTGCTCGACGAGCTGCGGCGGCGGCACCCCGGGGTCGAGATCGAGTCGTGCTCGTCGGGCGGCGCGCGGGTCGACCTGGAGATCCTCCAGCGCACCGACCGGGTCTGGGCGTCGGACTGCATCGACGCGCTCGAGCGGCAGCAGATCCAGCCGTGGACGAACCTGCTGATCCCGCTCGAGCTCATCGGCGCGCACGTGGGGTCGGGGCACGCGCACAGCACCGGGCGCGCGCACGAGCTCGCGTTCCGCGCCGGCACGGCGCTCTTCGGGCACCTCGGCATCGAGTGGGACCTGCGCGAGGCGGACGACGCGCAGCGTGCCGAGCTGGCGGCGTGGGTCGCGCTGTACAAGGAGCTGCGCGGCCTGCTGCACACGGGCACGAGCGTGCACGCGGACGTCGCCGACCCCGCGTTCGCGGTGCACGGCGTGGTGGCGCAGGACGGGTCGGACGCCCTGTTCGCCATCGCGACGACCGCCATGTCCGCGCAGCTGCCGCCCGGGCACGTGCCGCTGCCGGGGCTCGACCCCGACGCGACGTACCACGTGCGGCCGCAGGCGCCCGGCGACGTCGTGACGCACGGCCTCGCGTGCCCGTGGTGGACGCCGGAGGGCGTGCGGCTGCCCGGCCGCGTGCTCGAGCAGGTCGGCGTGCGGGCGCCCGTGCTGTCGTCCGAGCGGCTCGTCCTGGTGCGTGCGACGCGCGTCTGAGCCGCCGCCGGACGACGAGGGCCGGTGCGCACCCCGCGGTGCGCACCGGCCCTCGTCGTCCCGGGCGTGCCGGCGCTACTTCGTCGCGCCGGCCGTGAAGCCGTTGTAGATGTACCGCTGCAGGAACAGGAAGAGCACGAGGATCGGCACGATGGTGATGATCACGCCGGCCGAGATGACCTCCCACTGCGACCCGAACGGTCCCTTGAACGCGAACAGCGACGTCGAGATGGGCCGCAGGTCCGGGTCCGGCAGGTACAGGAACGGCAGGAAGAACTCGTTGTAGATGCCGATGCCCTTGATGATGACGACCGTGGCGATCGCGGGCTTGAGGTTCGGCAGGATGATCTGGAAGAAGATCCGCAGGTGGCCGGCCCCCTCGATCATCGCCGCCTCGTCCAGCGAGCGCGGGATGGCCCGCATGAACTGCAGGAAGATGTACACCGAGATGATGTCGGTGCCCATGAACAGCAGGATCAGCGCCCACCGGGTGTTGTAGAGCCCCAGGCCGTTGATGATCTGGAACGTCGCGACCTGCGTCGTGACGCCCGGCACCAGGGTGGCGAGCAGGAACAGGTTGAGCACCGCGCCGCGGCCGACGAACGAGAACCGGTCGATGGCGTACGCCGTCGCGGCGCCGATGAGGATGGTCCCCGCGATCGCCGCGACGAAGATGATCACGGTGTTGAGGAACCCGAGCGCCATGTCACCGCGCGTGAACGCGGTGACGTAGTTGTCGAACGTCCAGCTCTCGGGCAGCGCGAACGGGTTCGTCGCGAGGAACTCCTGCCCGGTCTTGAACGAGCCGAACAGGATGAGCCCGAGCGGCAGCAGCGTGACGACCGAGGCCACCACGAGCGACGTGTACTTGAGCGTGCCGGTGATCGCGCGCGTCATGTCAGGTCCACCTCCCGCTCCGGCACGAGCCGGCGCTGCAGCCACGTCACCAGCAGGACGACGACGAGCAGCACCACGGCCATCGCCGACGCGAGGCCGACGGTGTTGCGGTTGAACGCCATCCAGATGGTGCGGATCACGAACGTCTCGGTGCCGTTGCCGCCGTTGGTCATCACGAACGGGATCTCGAACACGGACAGGGCGCCGGAGATCGCGAGGATGAAGGACAAGCCGAGGATGGGACGGATCGACGGCAGGATGATGTGCCAGAACTGGTGCCACCGGGTGGCGCCGTCGATCTCCGCCGCCTCGTAGATCTCGCTGTTGATGGACGAGATCGCGCCGAGGAACATGACGAAGTTCAGGCCCATGTACCGCCACACGGAGACGGCGGCGAGCGAGAAGTTCGCGATCTCGGGGTCACCCGTCCACTGCTGGACCAGGCTCTCCAGCCCCGCCGTGAGCAGCACGGTGTCCAGCCCGCCGCCGGGCTGGAGGAAGTTGAGGAAGATGAGGCCGATCGCGACCCCGTTGATGAGGTAGGGGAAGAACAGGATGCCCTTCCACAGGTTCTTCGCCCGCACCTTGAACGACAGGATCGTGGCGAAGTAGAGCGCGAGCGCCATCTGCACGAACGACGCGCCGAAGTAGTACAGCGACACGTAGAAGACCCGCACGTTGTCGGGGTCGGTGAAGACCTCGACGTAGTTCTCGGGCCCGACGAAGTTCTTGACCTTGTCCAGCCCGTCCCAGTCGGTGACGGAGTACCAGAACATGTTCGCCACCGGCACGTACGTGAGCAGCACGAGCAGCGCGAGCGGGACCAGCAGGAACAGGTAGGGCGTCAGCCGACGGGACCACGCGGGCGTGCGGCCCGTACCGCCCGGCCTGCGCCGGGCGGTACGGGCCACGCCATCCGCTGCCGTGGCCGCCGTGGTCGAGGCCTGCAGGCTCGACGGAGCGGTCGTCATGGCGAGGGACCTCAGTCGCCGACCTCGGCGCGGCCCTCGGCCCACGCCGTGTTCAGCTCGGTGAAGATCTGCTCCTTCGTCTTCGCGCCGGAGCGGGCCGCGTCGATCGTCGCCTGGCGGAACTTCGGGTCCGTCGTCACGATGCCGGAGGCCGTGTCGATGTCGGCGAAGAGCGACTCCTCGCCCTCGGGCGCCGGGTTCAGCGTGATGAGCTCGACCTGCTCCATGAAGCTCGCGAGGGCCTCGGGGACCGGGCCGTCCTTGAGCGGGGAGAGGCCGACCTGCGACTCGGAGTAGCCGGACTCCTGGTTGAACCAGTCGATCCAGGCGCGTGCCGTGACCTTGTTGTCGGAGTTCACGTTGATGCCGAGGTTGTAGTCACCGCCGGCGACCGCGTGGAACTTGCCGTCCACCTGGACGGGGACGGGCATGTAGGCGATGTCCTCGGCGCTCGCACCGGCGTCCTCCGCCGCGGCCTGCATCTGGGGGATGGCCCACGAGCCGAGCACCATGGTGGCGACCTCGCCGGTGCCGAGGAGCCGCTTGGACTCCTCCCAGTTCGTCGTCGTCGGGTCGGCCTCGACCAGCTCCTGCGCGACGGCGTCGTAGATCGTGCCGTCGACGACGCCGTAGTCGGTGCCCTCGGCCCACGGCTCGTCCTCCGCCGTGATCTTGTTCTTCCAGTCGGGGTCCGCCGTCACGGCGCCCAGCCAGCCGTCCCACTGCGAGAGCGGCCAGCCGTCCTTGTAGTTCGTGTAGAGCGGGGCGACCTCGACGCCGTTGTCCTTGATCGCCTGCAGGCCTGCGAGGAACTCGTCCGGCGTCGTCGGGAACTCCGTGACGCCGGCCTCGTCCCAGACGCGCTTGTTGTAGACGACGCCCTGCACGTTGCCGACGACCGGGATGCCGTACGACTGCCCCTCGAAGGACTTGTCGTTGATCCAGTTGTACTGCTCGTTCATCTCGTCCTGGCTGCCCAGCGGCTCGAAGAACTGCGAGAACTGGTCGGGGGTCACCGAGCCGGGGATGGCGAGGACGTCGCCGTACTCGTCGGTGTTCATGCGCGTCTTCACCTCGCCCTCGTAGTCGGTGAGGGCCTCGATCGTCACGTCCTCGACCTCGGGGTAGGCCTCCTTGAACTGCGCGACGTACTCGTCGAACGTGCCGTCCTCGACGAGGTCGGTGCGCCAGGTGAGGACCGTGATCTCGCCCGACGGCTCGCCGCTGGTGTTCTCCTCGCCGCCGCCGGACCCGCTGCCCGAGCAGGCGGCGGTCAGGGCGAGCACCGTGAGTGCCGCGGACGCCGCGGCGACGCGCGCACGTCGCTGGTGAAGGAACATCCTTGATCCTCTCGTCGAGGCCGGCACCTCGGTGTGCCGACGACAGGTGCGTGCCGGCCGACCCCGAGGGGGCGTCCGCGCGCCGTGGTAGATTCTTAGGCCGCTGAACAAAGTAAGTCAACGGGCGTGTCGACGCGGACCCGTCGTCGTGTCCATATCGTTAGGGCACGCGCGGCGACCCCCGCCGCGGACGGACGGAGGACGCGTGAACGGTGCGCAGCCGGGCCTCGGTGCCGCCCACGCCAGCAGCAGGGCGGCGATCCTCGACGTCATCCGTGCCGCCGGGACGATCAGCCGGGTCGAGCTCACCCGGGCCACCGGACTGACCGCCGCCACCGTCTCCACGGTCGTGCGACGGCTCCTCGACGAGGGGCTCGTCGTCGAGGCGGGGCGCGCCGAGTCCACCGGCGGCAAGCCGCGCATGCTGCTGCGGCTGGACCCGTACGCGCGCTACGCCGTCGGCGTGCACCTGGACCACGCCGGCATCACCTACGTCATCGCCAACCTCGGCGGCGCCGTCGTCGCGCGGTGGCGGCGGCCCGGCGCCGGCGCCGACGACCCCCGCGACGTCGTCGCCCGCATCGCCGCCGAGGTCGCCGCCACGCTCGCGCGCACCGGCATCGACCCCGCGCTCGTGCTCGGGGTCGGCGTCGTCTCGCCCGGCCCGATCTCGACGTCGACCGGCATGACGCTCACCCCGCCCGTCATGCAGCACTGGGCGGAGTTCCCGCTCGCCGCCGCCATCGGCGACGCCACGGGCCTGCCCGTGCTGCTCGACAACGACGCGACCGCCGCGGCGGTGGGGGAGTACTGGTCCGGCGGCGTGGCCACCGGCGCCGCGTGCGCGACGCTCTACATGGGCACGGGCATCGGCGCGGGGATCGTCGTCGACGGCACCGTCTACCGCGGCCGGAGCTCGAACGCCGGCGAGATCGGTCACGTGTGCGTCGCGCTCGACGGCCCGGCGTGCTGGTGCGGCAGCCGGGGCTGCGTCGAGGCCTTCGCCGGGCCCGCGGCCGTCGTCGCGCAGGCCGCCGCCGCCGGGGTCGACCTGCCGGGCCGCGGTGTCTCCGAGGACTTCGCGGCGCTGGCCCGGGCCGCGGCGCGCGGCGACGCCGAGCCGATGCGGCTGCTGCGCGCGTCCGCCGAGTACCTCGGCGTCGCGGCGCAGACGCTCGCGAACGTCCTCGACCTCGACCTCGTCGTGCTCACCGGGCCGTCGTTCGCGCTCGCGGGCTCGCTCTACCTGCCGGCCGTGCAGGAGCGGCTCGCGCGCGGGTTCTTCGCGCGTGGGGCGCACCCCGTGCGCGTGACGATCTCGACGCACGCGTCCGAGGCCGCGGCCGTCGGCGGTGCGGCGCTCGTGCTGCAGAGCGAGCTCGCGCCGCGCCAGGCGGGCACGCGCATGGTCGTCGACGCGCTCACGGACCTGCCGACCGGGGCCTGACGTACCCGGGCCTGACGCACCCGGGCATGACGCACCCGCGGCCCGGCGGACGACCGGCGCCCGTCAGGGCAGCAGCCGGTCCAGGCCCGCCTCGGGGATGGGCGCCCACGTCGGCCGGTTGCGGGCCTCGTAGACGACCTCGTAGAGCGTCTTGTCCAGCTCGAGCGCCCGCAGGAGCACCGCGCGCGTCGCCTCGTCGGCGTCGTCCGGGGCCCCGGCCGCGTAGCCGGCGAGGAAGCCGTCGCGCGCGTCGGCCGTCCAGGCGGCGGCCGGGTCGCCCGTGAGACCGCCGACCGCGGCGGCGTAGTCGAACGAGCGGAGCACGCCGGCGACGTCGCGCAGCGCGAGGTCCGGGCGTGTGCGCTCGGCGAGCGGCGCGAGCGGCTCGCCCTCGAAGTCGATGACGAACCACCGGTCGCGCGAGCGCAGCACCTGCCCGAGGTGCAGGTCGCCGTGGACCCGCTGGCGCGGGGGCGTGGCCGGCAGCGCCGCGACCTGCGCCGCCACCGCCCGGACCGCGTCCGCGCGGTCGGCCACGCGGGGGACGGCGGCGGTCGACCACGCCAGGCGCGTCGTGAGCGCCTGCGACACCGTGGCGGGGCCGGCGGCGTCGTCGGTCGTGCCGAAGGCGCGCGCGAGCGCGCCGTGCATGCCGGCGACGACCTCGCCCAGCTCGTGCGCGAGCCCGCCGAACGCCCGGCCCTCGCGCGCGTGCAGGCACGCGAGCTCGAAGCCGTCCTCGGCGCCCGGCACGAATGCGCTCATGACGCCGGCGTAGCCCACGACGGGCGCCGCACCGGCGGGCGTCCACCGCACCTGCGTCCAGGCGAGCGGCTCGGGCACACCGCCCCAGCCCTGCTCGGTCAGGCGGCGCGGCACGTCGATGTCGGGGTTGTCGCCGGCCGCCACGGTGCGGAGCACCTTGAGGATGCCGACGGGGGCACCCGTCGCCCGGTCGGGCAGGACGACGGAGGTGTTCGACTGCTCACCGGTGACGACGCGGGCGGCCGCCACGTCGACGTCCGCACCCGGCCCGTCCGCGTGCGCGAGCCACGCCGCGAGGAACGTCGCGTGCCCCGCGCCGTCGAGGACCGTCCGGTCGCCGAGCGTGCCGACGACCGACGCGGTGCCGCCGGTCGGGCCCGGCACGAGCACGAGCGGGACCTGCAGCAGCACGTCGACCGAGCCGGCGCGGGCACGCACGAGCAGCACGCGCACGTCGTCGGCGAGGTCGACCGTCGCCACCGGCGTCAGCTCCGCCTCGGCACCCTTGACGGGGTACCAGCGGCGCTCGGGCAGCCAGCCGCGCAGCAGCCCGACGAGCTCGCCGTCGAGGTGGTCGGGGTCCCGGGCGTCGAGGATCACGGTGCGGTCAGCTCCAGCCAGTAGAAGTCGCGCGAGCCGAGGGTGAACGTCACCGTGCCGTCGCCGCGCACGTCGGGGAACGCGGACCCGCCGAACACGTCGCGCAGGTGCCACCCGACGTGGTCCGGCAGGGTGACGGTCGCCGCGCGGGCGGTCGCCGCCATGTTCGCCACCACCAGCATCGTCTCGTCGTCGGTGCGGCGCAGGAACGTCAGGACGGCGTCGTTGTCGCACGGGACGACGTCGAAGGCGCCGCTGCCCAGCGCCTTGTGCCGGCGCCGGACCGCGAGCATGCCGTGCACCCAGTGCAGCAGCGACGTCGGCTGGGCGAGCTGCGACTCCACGTTGATGTTGCCGTAGTGGTAGACGAGCGACTGCACGACCGGCAGGTACAGCTTGCCGGGGTCGGCCACCGAGAAGCCGGCGTTGCGGTCGGGCGTCCACTGCATCGGCGTGCGCACCGCGTCGCGGTCCGGGAGCCAGATGTTGTCGCCCATCCCGATCTCGTCGCCGTAGTACAGGCAGGGGCTGCCCGGCAGCGAGAGCAGCAGGGCGTGCGCCAGCTCGATCTCCTTGCGGGAGTTGTCGAGCAGCGGCGCCAGCCGCCGCCGGATGCCGACGTTGGCGCGCATGCGCGAGTCGGGCGCGTACCACCCGTACATCGACGCGCGCTCCTCGGTCGACACCATCTCGAGCGTCAGCTCGTCGTGGTTGCGCAGGAACGTGCTCCACTGGCCGCTGGTCGACGGGATCGGCGGCGTGTCGGCGAGGATGTCGACGATCTGCGTGGCGCGCTGGTCCCGCAGGCCGTAGAAGATGCGCGGCATCACGGGGAAGTGGAAGCACATGTGGCACTCCGGCGCCTCCTCGGTGCCGAAGTAGTGCACGACGTCCTCGGGCCACTGGTTCGCCTCGGCGAGCATGATGCGGCCCGGGAACTCCGCGTCGATCATGCGGCGCAGGTCCGCGAGGAACCGGTGCGTCTCCGGCAGGTTCTCGCAGTTCGTCCCCTCCGCCTCGAAGAGGTACGGCACCGCGTCGAGACGGAAGCCGTCGACGCCCATGTGCAGCCAGAACCGCGCGACGTCGAACATCGCGTCGACGACGCGCGGGTTCTCGAAGTTGAGGTCCGGCTGGTGCGAGAAGAACCGGTGCCAGAAGTACTGCCGGCGCACGGGGTCGAACGTCCAGTTCGACGTCTCGGTGTCGACGAAGATGATGCGCGCGTCCTGGTAGCGCGTGTTGTCGTCGCTCCACACGTAGAAGTCGCCGTACGGGCCCTCGGGGTCCGAGCGGGACGCCTGGAACCACGGGTGCTGGTCGCTCGTGTGGTTCATGACGAGGTCGACGACGATGCGCATGCCGCGGCGGTGGCACTCCTGCACGAGCGTGCGGAAGTCCTCGATCGTGCCGTACTGCGGGGCGACGGCCGTGTAGTCCGAGACGTCGTACCCGCCGTCGCGCATGGGCGACGGGTAGAACGGCGGCAGCCACAGGCAGTCGACGCCCAGCCACTGCAGGTAGTCCAGGCGCTGCACGAGGCCCGCGAGGTCGCCGCTGCCCTGCCCCGACGAGTCGGAGAACGTGCGCAGCATGACCTCGTAGAAGACCGCCGTGCGGTACCACTCCGGGTCGTCGTCGCGGCCGTCGCGCACCAGCACGGGCTCCGGCACGGCGGGCTGGCGCCGCGCGGGCAGGCCGCCGAGCGCGATGGCCCCCGTCGTGGGCGCGGGCTCCCGGTGGCGCGCCGTGGTCGCACCGCCGGCGTCGCCCGTGGGGTGCGGCAGGCCGGGGTCGGTCGTGCGCCCCGAGAAGTCCCCCGGGACCGTGCCGCCGCCGGGGGTGCGGACGTCGGCGCTCACGCGGTCACGCCCGGGTGCTCGAGGTGCACGACGTGCGCGACGCGGACGGACGGGTCGAGCCGCACGTACGGGTGCGACGTCCACGCGTACGTCTCCTGCGAGAGCACGTCGTGCGCGACGACGGCGCGGTCGGTCGGCAGGCCGAACGCGGCCAGGTCGAGCTCGAGCACGCCGTCGCGCGGGTTCGCGGTGTCGAGGTTGACCACCACGATCACCGTGTCGGCGCGGCCCGTGGGGGAGTGCTCGGCGTCGAGGTGCCGGGAGAAGCAGACGAGCGCGTCGTCCGTGGTCGGGTGCACCCGCACGTCCCGCAGCTGCTGCAGCGCGGGGTGCGCGCGGCGGATCTCGTTGAGGCGGCCGATCAGCAGCGCGATGCCGAGGTCGTCCGCGCGCGCCCAGTCGCGCGGCCGGAACTCGTACTTCTCGTTGTCGATCTGCTCCTCGACGCCCGGCCGGGGCACGTTCTCGACCAGCTCGTACCCGGAGTAGACGCCCCACGTGGGCGCGCCCAGCGCCGCGAGCACCGCGCGCACGGCGAAGCCCGTGACGCCGGTGGCCTGCAGGTACGGGGGCAGGATGTCGTGCGTCGTCGGCCAGAAGCTCGGGCGCATCCACGCGCCCTGCTCGCCGCCGACCTCGGCGAGGTACTCCTCGAGCTCGGCCTTCGTGTTGCGCCACGTGAAGTACGTGTACGACTGGTGGAACCCGATCTTCGCGAGCGTGAGCATCATCGCAGGGCGCGTGAACGCCTCCGACAGCCAGATGACGTCCGGGTGGTCGCGCCGCACGTCCGCCAGCAGGCGCTCCCAGAAGGACAGCGGCTTGGTGTGCGGGTTGTCGACGCGGAACAGCGTCACGCCGTGGTCGATCCACACCTGCACGACGCGGCGGATCTCGCGGTAGATCCCCTCGGGGTCGTTGTCGAAGTTCAGCGGGTAGATGTCCTGGTACTTCTTCGGCGGGTTCTCCGCGTACGCGATCGTCCCGTCCGCGCGCGTCGTGAACCACTCCGGGTGCTCCCGCACCCACGGGTGGTCCGGCGACGCCTGCAGCGCGAGGTCGAGCGCGACCTCGATGCCGAGGTCGTGGGCGCGCGCCACGAACGCGTCGAAGTCCTCGAAGGTGCCCAGCGACGGCTCGATGGCGTCGTGGCCGCCGTCGGGCGAGCCGATCGCGTACGGCGACCCCGGGTCGCCCGGCTCCGCCGCCAGCGCGTTGTTGCGCCCCTTGCGGTGCGACGTGCCGATCGGGTGGACCGGCGTCAGGTACACGACGTCGAAACCCATCGAGGCGATGCGCGGCAGCTCGCGCGCGGCGGTCCGCAGGGTCCCGGACGTCCACTCGCCCGTCGTCTCGTCGTACGTCGCACCGTGCGAGCGGGGGAACAGCTCGTACCAGGCGCCGGTCAGCGCGAGGCGGCGGTGCACGACGAGCGGGTAGGCCCGGGACGAGGTGACGAGGTCGCGCAGCGGCGTGCGGGCGAGCGCGTCGCGCACGTCGGACGCGAGGCCGGCGGCGAGCCGGGCGGCCGGCGGTCGGCTCGTGTCCTCGAGCGCCGTGACCGCGTCGAGCAGCGTCCGGGCGTCGCGCTCGGGCATCGCGTCGGCCCCGGTGCGGCCGGCGGCGCGGGACAGCACGCGTGCGCCCTCGGTCAGCATGAGCTCGACGTCCACGCCGGCCCCGACCTTGATCGCGGCGTCGTGCGACCACGTGCCGTACGGGTCCGACCAGCCCTCGACGCGGAACGTCCAGTCGCCCTCCGCGTCGGGCACGAGGTGCGCCTCGAACCGGTCGAGACCCGGCGCGACGTCGGCCATCCGCGCCCACGAGTGGTCCGTGCCGTCCGGGCGCGTGAGCACCGCGGTCGCGCCGACCGCGTCGTGCCCCTCGCGGAACACCGTCGCGCGCACCGGGACGGGCTCGCCGACGACCGCCTTCGCGGGGAAGCGGCCCTCCTCCGCGACGGGGGAGACGTCGACGACGGGGATCCGGCCGACCGGGAGCGCCGCCGTCCGGGGGGCGGGCGCCGTGGGTGCGGCCGTGGGCGCCGACGGGTCCGCCGGTGCGGCGGCTGCCGGCGGGGCCGCCGGTGCGGCGGTGGGTGCCGGCGGGGCCGCCGGTGCGGCGGCCTCCGTGGTCTCGGGGCTCGACGGGACGGGCGCGGTGGCACGCGGCCGGCCGGGTGTCGTGGCCGGTGACGTTCGACGCGGACGCTGGGGAGTCCTCACGCGACGAACCTATCCGGCACCCCCGGCCCCCGGCATCCGCAGCGAGCGCGTCGCCCCCGACCCGGACGCCCGTCCGGTTCGACCGGTCCGAAGGGCTGTGCGAATCGTCCCGAATGCGTAGTCTGCGGCCGTGAGAGCCATCCGCAGGTTCACCGTGCGCACCGTGCTGCCGGCACCGCTCGCCGCCCTGGACACCCTTTCCCGCAACCTGCGCTGGTCGTGGCACCCCGCCACGCGCGCCGTGCTGGCGGACGTCGACCGCCCGCTGTGGGACGAGGTGCAGGGCGACCCGGTGGCCTTCCTCGGCGCGCTGGGGCGCGAGCGGCTGGCGGAGCTCGCGGCCGACGAGCGGTTCGTCGCCCGCGTCCGCGCGGCCGCGGCGGACCTCGCGGCGTACCGGCACGAGCCCCGGTGGTACCAGCGGCTGTCCGGCGCGGCGCTGCCCGGGGCGGTGGCCTACTTCTCGCCGGAGTTCGGGCTCGCCGCCGCGCTGCCGCAGTACTCCGGCGGGCTCGGCATCCTCGCGGGCGACCACCTCAAGAGCGCGTCGGACCTCGGCGTGCCCCTCGTCGGCGTGGGGCTGCTCTACCGCTCCGGCTACTTCCGCCAGGCCCTCGACCGGGCCGGCTGGCAGACGGAGACGTACCCGGTGCTCGACCCGGACGACCTGCCGCTGACGCTGCTGCGCGAGGAGGACGGCACGCCCGCCGCGGTGCGTCTGGCGCTGCCGGGCGCCCGCACCCTGCACGCGCAGGTGTGGGTGGCGCAGGTGGGGCGCGTGCCTCTCCTGCTCCTCGACTCCGACGTGTCGGCCAACGACGACGCCGGGCGGCGCGTGACCGACCGCCTGTACGGCGGCGGGGGTGAGCACCGCCTGCAGCAGGAGCTGCTGCTGGGCGTCGGGGGCGTGCGCGCGCTGCGCGCGTGGGCGCGCCTGACGGGCGCGTCGGCGCCCGACGTGTTCCACACCAACGAGGGGCACGCGGGCTTCCTCGGCGTCGAGCGGATCCGCGAGCTCGTCGCCGACGGCGCGGACGTGCCGACGGCCCTCGAGCTGGTGCGCGCGACGACCGTCTTCACGACCCACACGCCCGTGCCCGCCGGCATCGACCGGTTCGAGGCGGACGTCGTGGGCCGGTACGTCGACGCGCTCGTCGGCGACGCCGACCTGCCGACCGCGACGGTGCTCGCGCTCGGCGCGGAGGACCACGAGGGCGGCGACCCCCTCGCGTTCAACATGGCGCTCATGGGGCTGCGGCTCGCGGCCCGCGCCAACGGCGTGTCGCTCCTGCACGGGCGCGTGTCGCGCGAGATGTTCGCGCCGCTGTGGCCGGGCTTCGACCCCGCCGAGGTCCCGATCGGCTCCATCACCAACGGCGTGCACGCGCCGACCTGGGTCGCCCCCGAGCTCACCGATCTCGCCGCGGGGCGGATGACGCCCCAGGAGCTCGCGACCGGGCGCGGCTGGACCAGCCGGCAGGCGGTGACCGACGAGCAGCTCTGGGACGTGCGCGGGCGGCTGCGCGCACGGCTCGTCGCCGACGCGCGCGACCGCGTGCGGGCGTCGTGGCGCCGGCGCGGCGCCGCCGAGGCCTCGCTCGGGTGGGTCGACGAGGTCCTGTCGCCCGACGTGCTGACCATCGGGTTCGCGCGGCGCGTGCCCACGTACAAGCGGCTGACCCTCATGCTCGCCGACCCCGAGCGGTTCCGGTCGCTGCTGCTGGACCCGGAGCGCCCGGTGCAGGTGGTCGTCGCCGGCAAGGCGCACCCCGACGACGTCCCGGGCAAGAAGCTCGTCGCCGAGCTCGTGGCGTTCGCCGACCAGCACGACGTGCGGCACCGCATCGTGTTCCTGCCCGACTACGACATGCGCATGGCGTCGACGCTCTACCCGGGCTGCGACCTGTGGCTGAACAACCCGCTGCGCCCGCTCGAGGCCTGCGGCACCTCCGGCATGAAGGTCGCGCTGAACGGCGGGCTCAACCTCTCCGTCCGTGACGGCTGGTGGGACGAGTGGTACGACGGCGAGAACGGCTGGGTCATCCCCACCGCGGACGGGGTCGACGACCCGGAGGCGCGCGACGCGCTGGAGGCCGCGGCGCTGTACGACGTCCTCGAGCAGCAGGTGGTGCCGACCTTCTACGACCGCGACGCGGACGGCGTGCCGCGCCGCTGGCTCGGGATGGTGCGGCACACGCTCGCGACGCTCGGGCCGAAGGTGCAGGCCACGCGCATGGTCGCGGACTACGTGGCGCACCTGTACGTGCCGGCCGCCGCCGCGGGGGCCGAGCTCGCCGCCGATGACCGCGCCGGGGCGCGGGCGCTCGCGGCCTGGAAGGCGCGCGTGCGCGACGCGTGGCCGGCCGTCCACGTGGACCACGTCGACTCGGGCGGCGTCGAGGGGTCCGCGCAGGTGGGGGACCGCCTGCACGTGCAGGCGTGGGTCGGGCTCGGCGAGCTCGCACCCGAGGACGTGGAGGTCCAGGTGCTGCACGGTCCGGTCGGCCCGGACGACGAGCTGACGTCCTTCCGCACCGACGCCCTCGAGGTCACCGAGACGTTCGAGGCCGGGCGGTGCGCGTTCGAGGGCGACGTCCCGCTCGAGGCCACGGGCGCGTTCGGCTGGACGGTGCGCGTCGTGCCGCGGCACCCCGCGCTGACGTCCCCGGCGGAGCTGGGCCTGGTGGCGTCGGCGGGCTGACGACGCGCGCGGGCCCGACGTTCAGGCGGACGCCCGGACCCGCTCGAGCCACTCGGCGAGGAGGGCGCGCAGGACGTCCGGGCGCTCGTGCGGCAGTGCGTGGCCGGCGCCGTCGACGACGGCGACCGTCGCGCGCGGGTGGGTGTCGAGCAGCCCCACCGCTGCGGCGTACCCGACGGTCGAGTCCTGCCGGCCGGCCACGACGAGGGTCGGTCCGGCATAGGGGGGACGCCCCGTCGGGCGGCAGCGGCCAGCCGGCCGCGATGCGCTCCTCGGCGGCGTGGTCGACGAGTGCCGCCGCCGGTGCGACGTACCGCTCGTGACGCGCGAGCATGGCGGGCGTCTGGACGACGAAGTACGAGCGGAACTCCTCGTCGCCGATCCCGCCGCCGGCCACGACGCGGTGCGCCGGGACGTCGTGACGGTCCGACGTCAGCGGGCACACGAGCGCGAGCCCGGCGACCTGTGCGGGCCGCCGGGCCGCGAGCTCACGGGCCCAGTAGCCGCCGGCGGAGTGCCCGACCAGCAGGTACGGGTCACCGGCGGCGACCGCGTCGGCCAGGTCCACGAGCGCGTCCAGCACGTCGTCGGCGCCGCGCACGGTGGCGGGCGTGACGGTGCGGCCGCAGCCGGGCAGGTCGGGGTAGACGCGACGCAGCGGCGGACCGGCGGACCGGCGGACAGCGCGGGCTCGAAGCACGCCTCCGCCTCACGGTGGTCGACGCCCGCGCCGTGCAGGACCAGGACCGGCTGCCCCGTGCCGTGCTCCACGCGGTGGAACACGACGTGCGCCCCGCCGCCGGCGCTCACGTGCCGGCGAGCAGCGCGTCGCGCAGCTCCGGGTCGAGTCCCGGGGGGTCGTCGACCTCCACCGCCAGCGCGTGCAGCGTCCGCGAGTAGAGGTTGCGCGCCCCGGCGGCGAGCGCGACGTCGAGGATCTCGCGGTCGGAGAGGCCGACGTCCCGCAGCCGCTGCGCGTCCGCCTCGGTCATGGCCGCGGAGTCGGTGCTCAGGCGCGCGGCGAAGTCCATCATCGCGACTTCCGCCTCGTCGAGGCCGGCGTCGCGGTGGTCACGCGCGACGGCGAGCAGCTCCTCGGCCGTCATGCAGCTCAGCGCCTTGCGCCCGTGCGCGAGCAGGCACGCCCGCGAGCCGAGCGCACGCGCGGCGGCGAGGGTCACGAGCTCGTAGCGGCGGGTGCCGAGCGCGTGCGCGACCGCCCGGACGAGGTCCTCGAACGCCCGCACCGCCTCGGGGTGGAGCGCGGTCACGCGCGTGTGGCTCGGCACGTACCCGAGCGCTGCACGGTCCTCGGCGTAGAGCTCCGCCGCGAGGCCCGTGACGTCGTCGTCCGACGGGGTGCGCAGGATGGTCATGGTCCAGGCTGGCACGCTCGCGCCCGCCGCGGCAGGGGTCAGAGCGCGTCGACGAGCGCACGCCCCGTGACGCGCCCGGTGTACAGGCAGCCGCCGAGGAACGTCCCCTCGAGGGCGCGGTGTCCGTGCACCCCGCCGCCGCCGAAGCCCGCGGCCTCGCCGACCGCCCAGAGGCCCGGCAGGACCTCGCCGTCGGGCCGCAGCACGCGCCCCTCGAGGTCCGTCGCGAGCCCGCCGAGGGTCTTGCGGGTCAGCACGGACAGCCGCACCGCGTGCAGCGGGCCGTGCGCCGGGTCCAGCAGCCGGTGCGGCGGGGCCACGCGGATCAGCCGGTCGACGACGTACCGGCGCGCCATGGCGGTCGCCACCACCTGCGCGTCCTTGCCGAGCCCGGTCGCGACCTGCGCGTCCCGGGCGGCGATGGTGCGGGCGAGGCGGTCGGCGTCGACCCGGTCGGTGCCGGTCAGGGCGTTCATCCCGGCGGCCAGGCCGGCGGGCGTGTCCGCGGTGACGAACTCGGGCGACCGGGACGCGAACTCCTCGACGGGCCCGACCGCGCCGGGCAGCACCCGCTGGAGCAGCTGCGGCACGCTGCGGCCCGTGAGGTCGGGGTTCTGCTCCGACCCGGACAGGGCGAGCTCGGCGCCGAGGATCGTGCGGTCGAGGACGAACCACGAGTGGTCGTCGCCGCGGCCGGTGACGTGCCGCAGGGCGCCGAGGGAGTCGAACCCGGGGAACAGGGGCGGCGGCAGGCGCTCGCCGTCCGCGTCGAGCCACAGCGAGCTGGGCCCGGGCAGGATGCGGATGCCGTGCCGCGACCAGACCGGCGAGTGGTTCGCGATGCCCTCGGGGTAGTGCCACATGCGCCCGGCGTGCGCGACGTGGGCGCCGGCGTCCCGGGCCGCCGCGATGCCCGAGCCGTCGACGTGGTCGGGCACGCCGGACAGCATGCGGGCGGGCAGCGGGCCGGCGTCGGCGGGCCACGCCGCGCGCACGAGGTCGTGGTCGCCGCCGATGCCGCCCGTCGCCACGACGACCGCCGGTGCGGCCACCTCGAAGGAGCCGACCGCCGTGCGCGCGGACGGCGCGCCGCGCGGCGCCGCGTCGGGGGTGAGGACGTCGCCGCGGACGCCCGTCACGCGCCCGTCCGTCACGACGAGGCCGGTGACGCGGTGCCGGAACCGCACCTCGACGCGGCCCGCGCGGCGGCCGTCGAGCAGCGCGCGCACGAACGGCTCGAGCACGCCCGGGCCCGTGCCCCACGTGACGTGGAACCGGGGCACCGAGTTGCCGTGCCCGTCCGCGAGGTAGCCGCCGCGCTCGGCCCACTGGACGAGCGGGAACCACCGCACCCCGAGGCGGTGCAGCCACGCGCGCATGCCTCCCGAGGCGAAGTCGACGTACCCCTCGGCCCACGCGCGGCCCCACCGGTCCGAGCCGTCGGCGGCGAACCCGGCGGAGCCCAGCCAGTCGGCGAGCGCGAGCTCTGCCGAGTCCCGCACGCCCAGCCGGCGCTGCTCGGGGGAGTCGACGAGGAAGAGCCCGCCGAACGACCACCACGCCTGCCCGCCGAGGCTCGCGGGCGGCTCCGCGTCCAGCACGAGCACGCGCCGGCCGGCGGCCAGCAGCTCGGCGGTGGTGACCAGGCCCGCGAGCCCGGCACCGACGACCACGACGTCGCGGTGGTTCATGTGCCCCACGTATTAGGTCCGCTCTCCGATGTGGAGTTCCGCTAGCGCCGACGATGGTGCGTTGAGCAGAGCGAGAGCAGATGCTCGCTTCTGGCGGACGGGGCGGGCAATGGTTTCGCCTTTGCCGGAACCAAGGGTGATGTAGCCTAGAGTCTGGAGGGCCTCAATAGATTCATCCACTAGATGCCGGAATTCGAGAGGAAGGCCTCGCGAAAGGGCGGAGACGCGCCGGCCGGAACCCGATTGCGCATACACCTTTTTCAAGATTGTGAGCGCAACGCGTAGTTCGGCGGGCAGATCCAGCTCAATCAAGCCGGCAGTGGTGTCGACACGGGTTGCGAACGTTTGCACAGAGCAATCTTTGAATGAGTTCATCAGTGGTGCTGGAATCGCCCCCCAGCCCGAGATTGTCCCGATATCGCAATTCTGGAACGTCGGGAATGGGAAGGTCTCGATCAGCCCTGCGACGTCAAGGATATCGATCACGCACCCGCTCCACGTCGCGTGCAGGAGTGCGCCACTCCCGGGTTCAAGCTGCACCCGCTCCACGATGATGTCGGCGAAGAACGGTGGCGGAGACACGGAAGCATCCGGTGACATGTCGACGGCGACCGAAACGGCGTCGTGAAGCACGGCGTCATACAGATTATCGCTGATGCGCTTCGACGCGCATGCGCTGGCCACGGCGTTCGAGAAGCCCGCAGCTCCCAGGCGATCCCCAGCGACGTCAATGACAAGAGAGGATGACGCTTCCGACCACTTCGCGCGATCCGCGAGGGGGTGGTCCACAAATGGCGCGGCGATGTACTCGGCCAATTCGATGGCGAAGGCCGCATCGGCGAAGTCGGGGTCTACGAACATGCGTGACTCAGACTCTCCGGTGGTCCCGGTATTGGCGAGCCCGGGAAGCCGCAGCAGTGCCTGAACGCCCTCCTCCTCAGCCTCGTAGCCGCATACTTCATAGAATGCTTGGCGCATCGTTGACAGTGTCAGTGGACCACGTCCTTCGGTCTCCGTCCGCGCTGCAAGTGCAACACGGGAAATAAGTTTTTCGAAAGTGTCTGCGGGGATGGAGCTCACGCGCTCAGACTCGCGCTCGGCTACGCGTCGCATCAGGTATGACCAACCCGCCCCGCGTTCGCTCAACCGCGCCGCATTTGGATCGTATTCATGGACGCGCGCGAAGAGTTCGAGAAGTAGCGGGCGAGGGGGGAGCCAGTCCGGCACGTCGATCTCACCGACATAAGCCGAAATCTGGTCCGACGTGAAGTCGCGGATCTCGATGGCCTCGGCGTCGCGGACGCCCAGTGTCTCCGTGAGCTCTTCAAGCGACGAAAAATACTGCGCACGTCCACAAATCACGACCGACGAGTCGTTTGGTGTGTCCGCGACCATCTGACGAACCACGTTGAGCGCGTGGCGTCTGATCGATCGAAGGTCCCTCGGGCTGCCGACCCAACGCGTTGGCACGAGTTCATCGAATCCGTCCAGGATCAGGTCGGCTTGGCCAGCGCGCCACGATGACACCAAGCCGGCAGCGCCGGTGAAGCCGAGTTCTTCGGCGTGACGCTGGAAGATTTCGCTAGGACTGCGGAGCCCGATGCAGTCGCGTAGATTTATATGAATCGGGAAGCGGTTCTTTTGGGGCGCTCTAAAGTACGCCTTCCGCAAGGCCGCGAAGATTTCGCGAAGGGCAGCACTCTTCCCGACGCCGAAATCGCCGAGCAGTACTGTGTTTTCGCCGGCGCAAGTTCGCTCGACGATCTGTTTCAAACCGGTGACTTCTGTGTCAAGCGAAGGAATAAAGAGCGTGGGCGGCACGTACGAACGCGTCGTTTGCCGTGGTGTGGCGGCGAGGTGGGCCGCCGAGCTGCCGAAGGGGGCATTTTGTCGTAGTGCAATGTATCGCTCGACGTCGACGATGGACTTCTGCAATGAGAGAAAGCTCAGTGCGTGGATGGTAAGGCCCTCGCGCTGAGCGACGGCGGCGACAGCCTGGCGCTGGTCAGCCGTTGGCTCCTCTTGCGTCACGAAGAAGCCGGTGGCCGGCTTGTAGCGGTTCTCGGGGGCGGAGAGCAGATGTCGGATCAGTTTGGCCACCTTGGTGGCATCATCGGTCGCCTTCTGCTTCGTGCGGAGCGTAGTGAACTCGTAGACGTTGATCGACGTCTCGTTGACGAAGGCGCCGTCATGTTCCACACCCTGGTACATGACCGCGCCTTGGAACCCGAGTGGGTCATGTTTGGCACGGGCAACCTCAACCGCGCGCTGCTCGAAGTCTCTTCCGCTGTCTTGCATCTGCGCCGTCGCCCATCGCCGCTGTGTCGTGTGGTGGCCGTGACTCTAGTCGCATTGGTCGGCACGGTAGTGGGCTAGGAGGGTGACTTCATAAGGCGAGCACGTACACCCGCATGCTCAGCGGCTCGAGCGTCGTCACCTGCCCGGCCGGCGCGTGCGGCACGGCGCCGTCGGTGCCCGCCGCGCTCTCGACGGGGTGCTCGCGGACGGAGTCCCACGCGAGGCACCACGGGCGGTCGGGGTCGCCGGCGAGCGTGACCTCGACCGGGTCGAGCGCGCCGTTCACGACGAGCAGCACGCGGTCGTCGTCGGGCGCGACGCGGACCATCTGGAACGTGCGGATGGCGGCGTCGTGCCAGCGTGCGTGGTCGAACTCGGAGCCGTCCGCCCCGTACCAGGCGAGATCGGGCGGCCCGCCCGGGCGCACGGGCGTGCCGGAGTAGAACCGGTCGCTGCGCAGCGCGGGGTGCTCGCGGCGCAGCGCGAGCAGGTGCCGCGCGGTCGCGAGCTGGTCCGCGCGCCAGCCGGTGAGGTCCCAGCGCACCCACGAGATCTCGCTGTCCTGGCAGTACGCGTTGTTGTTGCCCTGCTGCGTGCGGCCCATCTCGTCGCCGGCCGTGATCATCGGCGTGCCGGCCGACAGCACGAGCGTCGCGAAGAGGTTGCGGATCGAGCGGCGGCGCAGCGGCGCGACGTCGGCGGCCGGGGAGTCGGCGGTCACCGGGCCCTCGACGCCGTGGTTCCAGGACCGGTTGTCGTCCGAGCCGTCCCGGTTCTGCTCGCCGTTGGCCATGTTGTGCTTGTGGTTGTAGGCCACGAGGTCGGCCATCGTGAAGCCGTCGTGCGCCGTCACGTAGTTGACCGACGCGCCCGGGCCGCGCAGCAGCGGCGGCGTGCCGTGGCCGAACAGGTCGACGGAGCCCGACAGGCGCGTCGCGAGGTCGCGGACGCGGTGGCCCGGCAGGCCGTGCGCGGCGCGTCCCGGGTCCGCCAGCCAGAAGGAGCGGACCGCGTTGCGGAACCGGTCGTTCCACTCGGCGAACGGCGCGGGGAACTGCCCGGTGCGCCAGCCGCCGAGGCCCACGTCCCACGGCTCGGCGACGAGCTTGAGGCCGGCCAGCACCGGGTCGGTCGCGGCGGCGACGAGCGCCGCGTGGTCCGCCCGGTAGCCGTCGTGGCTCCGTCCCAGCGTCACGGCGAGGTCGAAGCGGAACCCGTCCACGCCCACGACCTGCGCCCAGTACCGCAGGGAGTCGAGCATCGTGGTGACGACGCCGGCCCGCGAGAAGTCGAGCGAGTTGCCGGTGCCGGTGACGTCGTCGAGCGCCGCCGGGACCCCACCGAGGTGGCGGTAGTAGTACGCGTTGTCGAGCCCGCGCC
>NZ_JBFTEP010000053.1:0-24441 GCF_047229365.1 Cellulomonas pasadenensis
CGGCAGCGCCGCCGCGCGCGCCCGGCGGCGGTCCGCCCGACCTGGGCCCCGCGCGCCGACGGCGCACCGGACCCCGGGGAGGTCGTCTGGGCGTGGGTGCCGTACGAGGACGACCCGTCCCGCGGCAAGGACCGGCCGGTCCTCGTGCTCGACCGCGACGGCGGGACGCTCGTCGCCCTGATGCTCAGCAGCCAGGACCACGACCGCGACGCGGCCGACGAGGCGCGCCACGGCCGGGTGTGGACCGACGTCGGCACCGGCGGGTGGGACCGGCGTCGCCGGCCCAGCGAGGTGCGGCTCGACCGCGTCCTGCGGCTGCGCGTCGACGCGGTCCGGCGCGAGGGCGCAGCACTCGACCGTGACGTGTCGACCGCGTCGCGGCGGCCGCCGGGCGCCTGCACGGCTGGTAGCATCGTGATCTGCGTGTCCGCCCGGGTCGGCGGACACCTGCGCAGGCCGTTCCCCGCGGGTATCCCCACGCCCCAGTCCCGGCGCTGCGCACGCCCTCTACGACCTGTCAGATCGCTTCGGCGACCACACCAGAGAGTCCACACGTGGCGAACATCAAGTCCCAGATCAAGCGCATCACGACGAACGAGAAGGCGCGCCTGCGCAACAAGGCCGTCAAGTCGGAGCTGAAGACGTACGTGCGTCGCGTCCGCGAGGCCGTCGCCGGCGGCGACAAGGACGCGGCTGCCGCGGCCCTCGTGACGGCGTCGCGCAAGCTCGACAAGGCCGTGTCGAAGGGCGTCATCCACGCCAACCAGGCCGCCAACCGCAAGTCGGCGCTGGCGAAGGCCGTCAACGGTCTCTGACGACCGCCCCTGACGGCCACGGCCGCAGGACCGCTCCACCGAATGAGGGCGTCACCCCCCCTGCGGGGTGACGCCCTCGTCCGTGTCCGCACCGGCGTGCGGCCGGGCGGCGGGAGCGTCGCCCCCGCCGCCCACCGGTCAGCCGAGCGACCAGGTCTGGTGCGGCGTGCCGGTCGGCACGGACGGCTGGAAGCCCGCCTCCCGCAGCGCACGGTCGTAGGCCTTGGCGGCCTCGTCGACGTCGCCGCGCCGCAGGTAGCGGTCACCCAGCTCGCGCCACACCCCGGCCGAGTGCCGCGTCGCGGCCATCATCCCGAGCATGTCCGCACCCCAGCGGTAGGCCGCCGCGGCACCGTCCTGGTCGCCGCGCGCCGCGAGGACGTCGCCCAGCGCCAGGTGCGCGGTCGCCGCCTCGAGCCGCGGGGCCTCCCCGAGCGCGGTCAGCGCGGCGCGGGCGTCGACCTCGGCCGCCGGCACGTCGCCGAGCAGCAGGTGCGCGCGCGAGCGCTCGACCTGCAGCCGCGCGACGTCGACCGTCGAGCCCGCGGCCGCGAGGCCCGGCTGCGCGAGGTCGATCTGCTCGAGCGCCCCCCGCGGGTCGGCGGGGTCGGACCGCAGCAGCAGCCACGCGTAGTTGACGCGCAGGCGCGGCAGGTCACGGTCGGGCTCGCCCTCGGAGAGCAGCGCGAGCGCACGCTCCGTGTACCGCTGCGCGAGCTCGTAGTCGCGGCGCTGCTCCGCGACGAGCGCCGCGTTCCAGTAGACGGAGCCACGGCCGCGCGGCGTGCCGAGCGACTCCGCCAGGCGGACCAGCTCCGACGCGCGGTGCGTCGCGTAGAGCAGGTCGCCGCGCTCGACGTACGCCCACAGCACGGTGGACGCGAGGCGCAGGTGCTCGTCCGTGCCGACGAGGTCGGCCGTGTCGAGGTCGGCGAGGGTGCGCTCCCCCACCTCGACGGCGCGGTGCAGGTCGCCCGCCTCGAGGTAGCAGCCCACGAGCGCCGTGGTCAGGACGGCGGCGCGCAGCTGGTCGTTGCGCCCCTGCGTCTCCGCGAGCAGCGGCTCGAGGATCGTGATGGCGGCCTCGAGCTCGCCCGTCATCTCGTGGGCGCGCGCCAGGGTGGTGAGGACCTCGGAGCGCAGCGCCGGCGTGATCACCGACAGGTCGAGCCCGGCGATGCGGTGCACGGCACCGGACGCGTCGCCGCTGGCGAGGTCGAGGCGGGCGTAGTCGAGCTCCAGGCGGGTGCGGGCCTCGTTGGGTCCGTCGTCCCCGTGCTTGAGGAACTCGAGCGTCGTGCCGAGCCGCTCCGCCAGCACGGTCAGCGCGGCGTCGGTCGGCTCCCGGTGCCCGGCCTCGATGAGGGAGATGTAGCTGGGTGAGAACGCGTTGCCGGCGAGGGCGGTCTGCGAGAGCCCTGCCGTCAGGCGCGCTTCGCGCACACGGTCACCGATGGTCGTCATGAGAAGTCATTCTACGTATGACGCCCGTGTGCGCCAGACCTTCACAGCGGCGAGTCGCGTCCGGGCCCGGCGGGCGTCGTCACCCGCGGCGGTGAGCGTGCGCGGTGGGACGCGCCGCGACTGCGTCACGGGCGCCCCACCGGCGGGTCACCGGGTCAGACCGCGTCCTTGCAGCAACCGGCGGCACCGCCGTTGAGCGACACCGACGCGGCCGTCACGGCGGGGAGGCCGGCCGCCAGGGAACCGGTGAGGACGAGGGCGGCGAGGGCAGCGGCGACGGACTTCATGTCGTACTCCTGTCAGGGCTCGGCGCCTGGGCGGGACAGACGACGTCCTCGCCAGGCCGGGGACGCCGCGGCAAGGGTGACACACCGGGCGGCACGGCGGGAACCTCGGGTGCGCCCGGACGGGTCACGCGAGGATTCCACCCCCTCGCCACGCGTTCACAGGGGGCGACATGTGGTGTCATGGTCGCCATGACTTCCGAGGGGCGCGAGTCGACGCTGGCGCGGCTGGGCGCTGCCGTCGACGCGGCGATCCCGCACGAGCTGCGGCGCGCGTGGGAGCAGCACGTCGCGCAGCAGCCGGTGCTCGTCGCGCGTCAGGGCATCTACTCGATGCACGGGCGGCCCTTCGGGTACCAGTTCAGCTACCGCGCCCCCGGCCACCACGCCGACGTCGCGCGCGGGTGGGGCCCGCGCGACCACGAGCGCGCCACGGAGCACGTGCTGCGCGCGACGTTCGGCCGCGCCGAGCTCGAGAGCGTCGCCCACGGTCGCCTGCTCTTCGTCCGGTGCCCGCGCGCGCACCTCGTGGGCGAGCTGGAGGTGCCCGCGCGTCCCGACCGCCTCGTCCTCGAGGTGAGCGCCACCACGGAGGTGGACGCGCAGGTCCTCGCCGGGATCCGGCGGCTGCGGGAGCGCGGCTTCCGCGTGGCGCTGCCGTCGTTCGTCGACCGGGCCGACCAGCGCCGGCTGCTCCCGCACGCCGACTTCGTCAAGATCGACGTGCGCGACCTCGACGTCGAGGGCCACCCGGTGGTCGGCGTCGCGCGGTCGTTCGGCGCCATGCTCATCGCCGAGTACGTCGAGGCGCCGGAGACGCTGCGGCACGCGCGCGACCTGGGGCTGACGCTGTTCCAGGGCAACCTCATCGAGCGCGCGGGCGTGCTCGACCGCGCGGGCGCGCGGCTCGTCGGGCGCTGAGCGCCGGCGAGCGCGGCCGCACCGTCAGCGGTCGACCGACCCCGCCACACGCAGCACCGCCCGCTCGACCGCGAACCGCGGGTCGCGTCCCTCACCCTTGACCTCGGCGTCGGCCTGGGCGACGGCCGAGATCGCCGTGGCGAGGCCCTCGGGCGTCCACCGGCGCAGGTCGGCCGCGGCACGGTCGACCTGCCACGGCGCCATGCCCAGCTCGCGCGCCGCGGCCGCACCACGACCGCGCACGGCGCCCACCTTGGCGAGCGTGCGGAGGCGCGCGGCGAGCGCCGCCACGACCGGGACGGGGTCGAGGCCCGTCGCGAGGGCGTGCCGGAGCAGCGCGACGGCGCGCCCGGCGTCCCCGGCGACGGCCGCGTCGGCGACCTGGAAGCCCGTCGCCTCGACCCGTCCGCCGTGGTAGCGCTGCACGACCTCCTCGCCGATGAGCCCGGTCGTGTCCGCCACCAGCTGCGCGCAGGCCGCCGCGAGCTCCCGCAGGTCCGAGCCGACGGCGTCCACGAGCGCGCGGACCGCGCGGGCGTCGGCGCGGCGACCGGCGCGCGCGAGCTCGTCCTGCACGAACGACGCCTTGTCGGCGTCCGACTTGACCGCCTCGCACGAGACCGTGGGGACCTGGGCGGCGCGCGCCGCGTCCAGCAGCCGCTTGCCGCGCATGCCGCCGGCGTGCCGCAGCACGACGACCACGTCGGGCACCGGCCGCGCGACGTACGCCTCCGCGTCGACGAGCAGGGCGTCGCCCGAGCGCTCGACGCCCTCGACCAGCACGACCTTGCCCTCCGCGAACAGCGACGGGCTGGTGAGCACCGCGAGCTCGCCCGCCGCGTACTGGGCCGCGTCCACTCGCACCACCTCGACGTCCGGGTCCCGCTCCCGGACCCGGGCGACGACGCGCTCCGCCGCGCGCTCCGCGAGCAGCTCCTCCGGGCCGGACACCAGCACGACCGGCGCAGGCTCGGCCTGCGTCCACGGGACGCCGGCGGAGGCGCCGCCGCCGCGGGCCGGGCGTCCGGAGGACGAGGAGCGCGCGGACGACGGGCGCGCGGACGAGCGGGACGCGGGGCGGGCGGGCACGGACCCAGTGTGCCGGACCCCGCCGACAGCGTGACCCGGCAGCGTGGCCCGACAGCGTGACCCGTCAGCGTGACCCGTCAGGCGCGCCGCGGGCGGCCCACGAGCAGCACGGCCGCCGCGACCGCGACGAGCAGAGCGCAGCCCGCGCCGACCGGCCCGGGGAGCCACGCGACGGCGGCGCCGGGCAGCCCGGCGCAGACGCGCGCGACGGCGCCGGTCCACCAGCAGGCGGCGCCCGCCACCGCCGCCAGCGCACCGGCGCCCGCGGGCCACCAGCCGGCCAGCGCGACGGCGCCCAGGCCGAGGACGGTCGCGGGCGCGACCACCGGGGCCGCGAGCAGGTTGGCCGGCACGGACCACAGCCCGAGGCTGGGCCACAGCGCGAGGACGACGGGCAGGCAGCCCAGCTGCGCGGCGACGGGCGCCACGAGCACGCCCGCCGTCGCGTGACCGCAGCGCGGGGCCCAGCGCGCGACGAGCGGCGGCCCGAGCACGACGAGCCCGGCCGTCGCGCCGACCGACAGCACGAACCCGGGTGCCACCGCGAGCCAGGGGTCGTGCACGAGCAGCAGGAGGACCGCGGTGCACAACGCCGGCGGGCCCGGGGACCGCCGCCCGGCCAGCAGCCCGACGAGGCCGACCGCGCCCATGACCGCCGCGCGCACGACGCTCGGCTCGGGCCCGACGACGAGGACGAGCGCCGTGCCGACGAGGCCGACCGCCGCGGCGCGCACGGCACGCGGCGCCCCGACCGCGCCCGTCACGGCCAGCGCCAGCGCGCCGAGCAGCGCGAAGTGGGCGCCCGACACCGCCGTCAGGTGCGCGAGCCCGGACGTCCGCATGGCGTCGCGCAGGTCGACCGGGACCCCACCCGTGTCGCCGACCGTCACACCGGGCAGCAGCGCACCCGCGTCACCCGGCAGGGCGGCGGCGAGCTCGCGCGCGTGCTCGCGCGCGGCCACGGACCACGCCGACCCCGCGGGCGGGCCGTCGAGCAGGCGCGGCCCGCCCCGCACGGCGACGGCCACCGCCGCCCGCTCCCCGGCCGGGCGCACGGACGCGCGTCCGCGGACCTCGAGCCGCGCACCCACGTCGAGTGCCGGCCGCCCGGCCTCGGCCGGGTCGGCAGGGGTCCCGGCCGGCACGAGCACCTCGACGTGCACGCGCGCCGCGAGCAGCGCGCCGGTGCGCGCCGAGCGGACGGCGTCCGCCGCGACGGCGACCGCGACCCGCCGTGGGTCCGTCCTGCCGCCGAGCGGTCGCGGCGGCGCGGCGACGCGTCCGACGACGTCGACGAGCTCGCCCGCCTGCGCCGCCCGGACGACGCCGGCCGGCGCGGCGGCCACGCGCTGCGCCGCTCCCGCCCCGAGGACGGCGACCCCGACGACCACGACCAGCACCACGGCGGGCAGCGTCCGGGACCGTGCGCGGCCCGTGCACGCCACGAGCGCGGCGGCGCCCAGCACGAGGGCGGCCGCGCCGCACGCGGCGAGGAGGCGGACCCGGTCGAGCGGGACGAGCACCACGCACGCGGCGGCGCCCCACGCCACCGCCGCGGACGGCAGCAGGCGCAGGTCGACGCGCGGCCGGACGGCGCTCACACCCGCACGTGCGGACGCAGCCGCTCGAGCACCGCCGGACCGATGCCGCTCACCTCGTCGAGCTCGTCGACCGACGTGAACGGCGCCTCCGCACGGCGGTCGAGGATCCGCTGGGCCAGCACGGGACCGACGCCCGGCAGGGCGTCGAGCGCACCGAGGTCGGCGGTGTTGAGGTCGACGCCCGCGGGCTGTGGTCCTGCGACGCCCGCACCGGTCGCCGCACCGGGCCCCGGCACCGCGGGAGCCGCGAGGACCTCGCCCGCGCGCGGCACCCGCAGCTGCTCGCCGTCGACGACCGTGCGCGCGAGGTTCACGCCGGCCAGGTCGGCGTCGGGCGCCGCTCCCCCGGCCGCGGCGACCGCGTCGGTGACCCGGGCGTCGGCGGGCAGCGTTACGAGCCCGGGCGCCACGACCGCGCCGACGACGTGCACCACCGCCGGGCGCGCCGAGCCGGTCGGCGCCGACGTCGGCGGCGGCGGCGCACCGGCCGCCGCCTCCGTCACGCGCGGGCGCGGGACCTTCACGGGTGCGCCGTCGGGCGCGGTGGTCGCACGCAGGGCGACACCCCCCGCGAGCAGCGCGATGGCCAGGGCGGCGGCGGCCGCGGCGCGGGGGGCGACGGCCCACCGCGCCCAGGACCGCGGCGGGGGCGGATGCGGATCCCGATGCGGCTGCGGCTGCGGATACGGGTGCGGGTGTGGCGCAGCGTCGGTGCCGTCGTCGTCCGGTGCGACGTCGGCGCCTGCGAGCGGCACGGCACCGAGCACGCCACCCGTGCCGCGCGTCCCGGGCGGGCCCGCCGGACCGCGGACGCGCCGCGACGCGTCGGCGAGGGCGTCGACGGTGGTGGCGTGCGGTGCGCGGGACGGCTGCGGCCACCCGGGCTCCGGCGGTACGGGGTCCGCCCGGGACGCGGTCGGCGGGCGCGGCGTCCAGCCGGGGCCGACCACCGTCGCGGTCGACGGTGCCGCGGGGGTCGTCGGCACGACGTCGACCGGCGCGACCACGTCGACCGGCGCGAGCACGTCGACCGGCGCAGCCACGTCGACCGGTGCCGTCGCCTCGACCGTCGGCGTCGCGTCGGGCGGCGGCTCGACGGCCGTCGGCGATCCCGCGGCGGCCGGCGCGGGCGTCGACGACGTCACCGGCCCGTGCGTGCTCGCACCCGTCGGCGTGAGCTGCGGCCACGTCGGCCCGGTGGCGCGCCACCGGTGCGCCCGCCACGGAGCCGGTCCGAGCTCGGAACCAGCGCTCGTCCGGGACGCACCGTCGGCACGGGAGCCGTCACCGGCGCCCGCCGGCGCGGTCGCCACCACGCGGGGCGTCGTCCGGTCGCCGCCGGCCAGCGCGGCCAGGCGGTGCGCCACGGCGGGCTCGGGGCGGTCGCGGGAGGGCACGACGGCACGCTAGGCAGGCGGCCGTCCCGGCTCGGCCCGACGACGGGCACCCTCGTGGACGGGCGGGCGCGCCGGCGGGCTGGGGTCGGCTCGGCGACCGGCACCGCGCGCACCGGTCGGCACGGTCGCGGCCTGCCGTCAGGCGTCGGCGACGACCACCGCGAGCAGCCCGGGCCCCGCGTGCGCGCCGAGCACGGCGCCCGCGTCCGCGACGACCACCTCGACCGCGTCGCGCGCCCCGTCGGCCAGCCGCGCGGCCAGGTCGTGCGCAGCGTCGACGTCGCCCGCGTGGTGCACGCCGATCCGGACCGCGCCGCGCCCCGTGACGTCCGCGGCCGCCACCTGCTCGATCCGCTCGCGCGCGGCGCGCCGCGTGCGGACCTTGTCCGCCACGACGACGCGGCCGTCCTGCACCGCCAGCAGCGGGCGGAGGCCGAGGACCGTGCCGAGCGCCGCCGCCGGCGCGCTGAGCCGTCCGCCGCGCCGCAGGTGCTCGAGCGACTCCACGAGGAACCACGTGCGCGTGCCCGCGGCCGTGGTCGCCGCCACCTCGGCGACGCGGGTGACGTCGGTCCACGCCGGCTCGGGGCCGCGCCGTCGCCCGCCTCGCCCGCCGCCCACGGACCTGCGGCGCCGTGCCCGCGCGTCCTCGGGCGCGGTCTCCGGCACGGGGGTGCCGGCGCAGCGGGCCGCGGCGAGCGCCGCGAAGCCCAGGCCCAGCGCCACCGTCCCCGAGTCCACGACGCGCACCGGGACGGGGCTCACGGTGGCGGCGGTCCGCGCCGAGCGCACCGTGCCGGACATCTCCCCCGACAGGTGCACGGAGACGATCTCCCGCGCCCCCGCCGCGGCGGCCCGCTCGTACGCGGCGGCGAAGGCCGACGGCGGCGGCTGCGACGTCGTCACGCGGGCACCGCGCTCGAGCGCACGCAGCAGCTGGGCCGGGGTGACGTCGACGCCCTCGACGTGCCGTGCGCCGTCGATCGTCACGTCGAGCGGCACGACCGTCAGCCCCGCCGCCGCCGCGAGGGCGGGCGGCAGGGCCGACGTCGAGTCCGTGACGACCGCGACCCGGGGCGGGTGCGGCGCGGGCGCCGCGCTCAGGCGGGCACCACGTTGACGAGCTTCGGCGCGCGGACCACGACGACCCGCACGTCACGTCCGTCGAGCGCGCGCTGCACGCCGGCGTCGGCGAGCGCGATCCCCCGCAGCTCGTCCTCGGTCGCCGTCGGGGACACCTCCGCGCGGCCGCGGACCTTGCCCGCGACCTGCAGGACGCACGTGACGGTCTCCTCGACGAGGTACGCCGGGTCGGCCTCGGGGAAGCGCGCGTGCACGACCGAGCGGTCGTGGCCGAGCCGCTGCCAGAGCTCGTCGGCGAGGTGCGGCGCGACCGGCGCGGTCATGACGACGAGCGCCTCGACCGCCGCGCGCGGCGCCCGCTCGAGCGTCGTCAGGTGGTTGTTCAGGACGATGAGCTTGGCGATTGCGGTGTTGATGCGCATCGCCTCCATGTCGTCCCGCACGTCCGCGACCGTGCGGTGCAGCAGGCGCAGCGTCGCGGTCGACGGCGCCTCGTCCGACACGACGAGCTCGCCCGTGCGCTCGTCGACGACGTTGCGCCACAGCCGCTGCAGGAACCGCTGCGCACCGACGACGGCCCGCGTCTCCCACGGCCGCGACAGGTCCAGCGGGCCCATGGACATCTCGTAGACGCGCAGCGTGTCGGCGCCGTACGCCTCGTACATCTCGTCGGGCGACACGGCGTTCTTCAGCGACTTGCCGATCTTCCCGTACTCGCGGTGCGCCGGCTCGCCCTGCCAGGAGAAGCCCGTGGGCGACGCCGCGTCCTCGACGACCTCCGCCGCGGGCACGTGCACGCCGCGGTCGTCGGTGTACGCGTACGCCTGGATGTAGCCCTGGTTGAACAGCGTGTGGAACGGCTCGGCGCTGCGCACGTGGCCCAGGTCGAACAGCACCTTGTGCCAGAACCGCGCGTACAGCAGGTGCAGCACCGCGTGCTCGACGCCGCCGACGTACAGGTCGACGCCGCCGACCGACCCGGCGGGCTGGTGCCCGTGGCCCGGGCCCAGCCAGTACTCCTCCAGCGCCGGGTCGACGACCGCGTCGTCGGCCTGCGGGTCCAGGTAGCGCAGGTGGTACCAGCAGGAGCCCGCCCAGTTGGGCATGGTGTTCGCGTCGCGGCGGTACCGCCTGGGCCCGTCGCCGAGGTCCAGCTCGACGTGCAGCCAGTCCTCGTTGCGGCCCAGCGGCGGCTCGGGCTCCGAGTCCGCGTCGTCGGGCGCGTAGGTGCGCGGGGAGAAATCCGGGACGTCCGGCAGCTCGACGGGCAGCAGGGACTCGGGCAGCGCGATGGGCGTGTCGTCCTCGTCGTAGACGATCGGGAACGGCTCGCCCCAGTAGCGCTGCCGGCTGAACAGCCAGTCGCGCAGGCGGTACGTGACCGTCTTCTCCCCCGCGCCGCGCGCGGCGAGCCACGCGACGACACGCTCCTTCGCCTCGGCGACCGTGAGCCCGTCCAGGTCGAGCTCGTCGTTCGCGGAGTTGATCACCAGGCCGTCGCCGGTGCGCGCGCCCTCCGGGGTGCCCTCGGGCGCGTCGATGGTGTGCACCACGGGCAGCTCGAACGCCTGGGCGAACGCGAAGTCCCGCTCGTCGCCGCCGGGCACGGCCATGATCGCGCCCGTGCCGTACCCCATCAGCACGTAGTCGGCCGTGAAGACCGGCAGCAGGGCACCGTTGACGGGGTTGACGGCGAGGTGGCCGGTGAAGACGCCGGTCTTGCGGCCGGCGTCCTGCTGCCGCTCGACGGCCGTCTTCGCCGCCGCCTCGGCGCGGTACGCCGTCACCGCGTCGGTGGGGCTCGCGTGCCCGCCCGTCCACACGTCGTGCGTCCCGTCGGGCCACGCCGCCGGCACCTGGTCCAGCAGCGGGTGCTCCGGGGAGACGACCATGAACGTCGCGCCGAACAGCGTGTCGGGCCGGGTCGTGAAGACCTCGACCTCGGCGCCGCCCTGCACGGCGAAGCGCACGCGCGCACCCGTCGAGCGGCCGATCCAGTGCCGCTGCATCGACTTGACCTTCTCGGGCCAGTCGATGTGCTCGAGGTCGTCCGTCAGGCGGTCCGCGTACGCGGTGATGCGCATGTTCCACTGGCGCAGGTTGCGCTGGAACACGGGGAAGTTGCCGCGCTCGGACCGGCCGTCCGCGGTCACCTCCTCGTTCGCCAGGACGGTGCCCAGGCCCGGCGCCCAGTTGACGGGCGTGTCGGACAGGTAGGCGAGGCGCCGGCTGTCGACGACACGGCGACGCGTCGCCCCGTCCAGGTCGGCCCACGCGGCGCCCTCGGGGACGCCCGGCACGTCCGCCGGCACGGGCCGCGCGCCGGACGCCAGCTCCTCGACCAGCTCGGCGATCGGCCGCGCGCGGCCGCGGCCGCCGTCGGGACGCACCGCGTCCTCGTCGTACCAGGCGCCGAAGACCTGCAGGAAGATCCACTGCGTCCACCGGACGTACCCGGGGTCGATCGTCGCGAACGAGCGGCGCGGGTCGTGCGCCAGGCCCAGGCGGCGCAGCTGGCGCTGCATGATCGCGATGTTCGCCTCGGTGGTCGTGCGGGGGTGCTGCCCCGTCTGCACGGCGTACTGCTCGGCCGGCAGGCCGAACGCGTCGAACGCCAGCGCGTGCAGGACGTTGTCACCGCACATCCGTCGGTACCGGCCGACGACGTCGGTCGCGATGTACCCGAGCGGGTGGCCGACGTGCAGTCCCGCGCCCGACGGGTACGGGAACATGTCCATCACGTAGAACGGGCGCGCGGACGGGTCGGCGTGCCGGCCGTCACCGTCCGTGAGGTGCCCGACGGGGTTCGGCGTGAAGTACGTGCCGCGACGCTCCCACTCGTCCTGCCAGCGCAGCTCGATCTGCTCGGCGAGCGCGGCCGTGTACCGGAACGGGACGTCGTCGGGGGTGGTGGTGGGGGCCTGGCTCATGGTGGTCCTTCGCCGCGGGGGGGTTCGTGGGGGTCAGCCGGCACCACGCACACCGCGACGAGCGACCGGCCTAGGGGGTCTCGCCGCGGCGTCGAAGGAGGAACCTGTCCGCCAGCACGGGACGACCTTACCCCCGCCCACGGACGCCCCGACAACCCGACGCGGGCGGCGCGCGGGTGCGTCACACGGTCGCGTGCACCCCCGCCGGGGAGGCCGACCGAGGGTCGTCCTGCGGCCGTGCGGGCGCGGCCGGCGCCGGGGTCCGACCCACGGCCAGCACGACGACGAGCCCCAGCGCGGTGAGCCCGGCACCGACCCACGCGGGCGCGAGCAGGCCCCAGCCGCCGGCGATGACCAGGCCGCCGAGGAACGCGCCGGCGGCGTTGCCGAGGTTGAGGGCGGAGTGGCACAGCGCAGCGCCGAGCGACGGCGCCGCGGGCGAGACGTCCATCAGCCGCGTCTGCAGCGCGAGGCCGAGCACCTGGGACGTGACGCCGAGCAGCACGAGCGCGGGGACCACCGCCGCCGGCCACGGCCCGACGAGCGCGATCAGGACGAGCACCGCGATGGTGGCGACCATGCCGCCGACGACGGTGCCGAGCACCGAGCGGTCGGCCAGGCGCCCGCCGAGGAGCGTGCCGGCCGTCATGCCGACGCCGTACAGCGCGAGCACGAGCGGCACGGTCGTCACCGCGAGCCCGCTCACGTCGGTGAGCAGCGGCTTGACGTAGGAGTAGACGGCGAACATGCCGCCGAACCCGATGGCGCCCGCGCCGAACGCCACCCACAGCGGGCCGTTGCGCAGCGCGGCGAGCTCGCCGCGCACCGTGGCGTCGGCGGCCGCGGGCAGCGACGGCGTCCAGGCGCGCAGCGCGACGAGCGTCGCGAGCCCGATGCCGCCGACCGCGACGAACGCCCACCGCCACCCCACCGCGTGGCCGACCACCGACGACAGCGGCACGCCGACCGCGCAGGCGACCGTGAGGCCGGCCATCATGGCCGACACCGCGCGGCCACGGCGCTCGGGACCGACGACGGCGGTGCCGACGACCGCGCCGACGCCGAAGAACGCGCCGTGCGGCAGTCCCGCGAGGAACCGCGCCGCGACGAGAGTCTCGGCGGTCGGGGCGAACGCCGCCAGGACGTTGCCGACCGTGAACGCCGCCATGAGGACCAGCAGGAGCCGACGGCGGTCGGTGCGCGCGCCGAGCGCGGCGAGCGTGGGGGCCCCGAGCACGACGCCGAGCGCGTACGCCGTGATGGCGTGGCCCGCGACGGGGATCGACACGTCGAGGTCCGTCGCGATCTCCGGGAGCAGGCCCATCGTGGCGAACTCGGTGGTGCCGATGCCGAAGCCGCCGAGCGCGAGCGCCAGGAGCGCCGTGCGGGCGCGCCGCGGCGTCACCGGGCCCGGCGTGGGGGCGCCGACCGCGGGCGGGGGCGGGGTGGTGACGGCCACGCGACCTCGAATCGATTCGAGCAGAGATCGAGGGACGCCGTCGGCCGCTCGGGGGGATGCGGCCAGACTACGCCGGGACGGGCGCGGCGAGCCAGATGGCGCTCGCCGCGACCTCGCCCAGTTCCACGCGGGCGGGCGGCGCACCGTCGATCTCGACGCTCACCACCCCGGTCACGGCGCGGCGCTCGTCGAGGCGCACGCGGGCGTCGAGGACGAGCCCGACGTCGTCGAGGTACCGCAGCAGCTCCGGGTCGGCGTCCGAGATCCGCGCCACGACGTACGCGCCCGGCTCGACCTCCCACATCACGCGCGCGTCGGGCAGGTGCACCGTGCCGTCCGGGCCGGGGATCGGGTCGCCGTGCGGGTCGCGGTCGGGGTGGCCGAGCAGCTCCGCCACGCGCTCGACGAAGCGGTCGCTCACGGCGTGCTCGAGCACCTCCGCCTCGTCGTGGACCTCGTCCCACGCGTAGCCGAGCTTCTCGACGAGGTACGTCTCCAGCAGCCGGTGCCGGCGCACCATCGCGACCGCGTGCGCCCGGCCGACGTCCGTCAGCTCGACCGCGCCGTACGGCCGGTGCGTCACCAGCCCGGCGTCCGCGAGCCGGCGCACCGTCTCGGACACCGTGGACGCCCCCACGCCGAGGCGGCCGGCCAGCAGCTTGGTCGTCACCGGCGCGTCCGACCACTCCTGGGCGCCCCAGATGACCTTGAGGTAGTCCTGGCCGACGGCCGTCAGCGGGGCGGGGCTGTCCGAGGTCACGGCACCAGGGTAGGGCGGTCGGCGGGACGTCGGCGGCGACGCTCAGTGGCCGTCCACGCTCCAGTGCCACGGCTCCCCGGGCAGGTTCTCGAGCCCGTACGCGGCCGCGTGCTCCGCGAGCCACACGTAGCCGGCGGACGCCGAGCCGAGCGTGCGGCCGCCGACGGTGAAGTCGATCGCCAGGCCGCGCTCGTGCCGCGACGAGCCGGGCCGCGCGGTGCTCGGCGAGCAGGACGACGCCGGCGCCTCGTACACGTGCCAGTCCGTCGGGCCGCAGTGCGCCCGACGCAGCGCGACCTGCTGCTCAGCGCTGCGCCAGCCGCCGCCGCGCAGCTCGACGCCGTCCGCGCGGGCCGCCTCGACCAGCGCGTCCACCGTCTGCGCGAGGCACGGGTGCACGCGGATGCCGCTGCGGGTGACGACCGTGTCGCCCTGCGCGACCGGACCGTCGACGAGGTCGCAGTCCGCGGGCTGCACCCCGGTCGGCACGCGTGCGGCCGGCGCGGCGACCTGCCACAGCACCTCGCCGACGGGGCCGTGCAGCACCACCGCGGCCTCCTCGAGGACGAGCCGCGCGCCCGGCCGGCCCGCGGTGCCGGTCCCCCACACCGGCGCGCCCGCGGCGTCGAGCAGCACGAGGTCGCCGTCCTCCTGCAGGCGCGCCGTCGCGCCGGTCGTCGTGCCCGACGTCCACAGCGGTTCGCCGTCCAGCGCGACGACGAGCGCGCCGTCCGTCACCTCGACGCGCAGGTGCCCGGAGGGCGAGCCGAGGGACGCACCGGCGCCGAGCTCGGCGCCGGGTGCGAGCTCCGCGGGGCCGATGGGCTCGCCCGACGACCACACCGGGACGCCGTCGCGGTCGACCAGCACGAGCGTCCCGTCGTCCTGCACCGCGAGCGTCGTGCCGCCCTGCCCGGCCGTCCGGCTGCGCCACAGCCACGCGCCGTCCTCGTCGACGGCGACGAGGTTCCCGTCGGGGCGCAGCTCCAGCGCGACCGCCGGTGCCGCCGGCACCGTCGCGTCCCCGTCGCCCGCGCCGGGCGTCCAGCGGACCGTGCCGTCGGGACCCATGAGCTGCACGCCCACGTCCGGCAGCACGAACAGGTTGTGCAGGCCGTCGGGCGACGACAGCACGTCGCCCGCCTCGAGGCGCACGGGCCCAGACAGGCTGGCGGGTTCCTGCGCGGTGCCGCTCTGCCACGCGACGGCGCCCGCCGCGTCCACGACCACGAGGTCGCCGTCGTCCCGGACCTGCAGCGCACCGCCCCCCGCCGCGGTGCCCGTGCGCCACACGACGCCGCCGTCGGGTGCGACCAGCTCGACGTCGCCGGCCTCGGTCGTGCGCAGCGTCGACCCCGGCACGCCGCGGCCCGACGACCAGCGCACCGTCCCGTCGAGCGCGTACAGGCCGAGCGCACCGTCCGGCTGGACCACGAGCGTGTGCGCGCCGCCCGGCGCGAGCAGCGCCTGCCCCGCCGTCAGCGACTCGCCGGCGCGCAGGGCGTCCTCGCCGGCGGCTGCCGTCGCGGGCGCGCCCAGCGCGGCGAGGAGCACCGCGGCGAGCGGCACGGCCAGGACGACGACGGACGCACGGCGCACGCGGTTCCCTCCCCCGAGGTCGCCGGCGGCCACCCCCTGCGGCCGTCGGCTGCACCAGGGCAACACCTCCGTCGCCGATGCGCAAGACCCCGTCCGCACCTGCGGTCAGGTGTTCACCCGCCGTCGACGGGGCCGTCGCCGCCGGCGGGCGCGTCGCCCGCGTCGGGGTCGCCGGCCGACGGGTCGTCGGGAGCCGTGCCGTCGGGAGCCGTGCCGTCGGGAGCCGTGCCGTCGGCGCCCGCCTCCTCCTCGCCCGGCTCGACGACGTCCGGCCACGGCTGCCGGTCCTCGACGGTCACCGTCGCGTCGGGCGCCACACGCACCACCTGCAGGTCGAGGAAGCGCCGCTCCCGCGGGTCGAACCGCAGCAGCGTCAGCTCCGCCACGCCGCGCAGCGGGCCGACCGTCGGCTGGCCGAGCGTCGCACCGGCCGTGCTCGAGCTGATGTACCGGATGCCGAGCCCGACCTGCTCGGGGCCCACGCGGCGGTGGTAATGGCCCGACACCTGCGCCGGCACGCAGCCCTCCTCGAGGGCCTCGTCGCCGGCGGTCGGCGTGTGCACGAGCAGCAGGTCGACGTCGCCGTCGTCGCAGGCCGTCTCCGCGAGCCGGCGGGCCTGCTCGCCCGGCGTCTCGTCGTCCGCCGTCGACGTCCCGCCGCCCACGCGCGTCTCGTTGGCGTCGCGGTCGCCGAGCACGCGGACGCCCGCGACGTCGACGACCGACCCGTCGAGCACGGTCGCGCCCGCCCGGGCGTACCGGCGCGTCGTGTCGCGCGAGTCGTGGTTGCCGGGGGACGTGACGAGCGGGACGCCCGACGGGACCGCGCGCGCGAACGACGTCACGCAGTACTGCTCGACCGACGTGCCGTTCATCGTCGTGTCGCCCGCGTCGAGCACCGCGTCCACGCCGGCGAGCCCGGCGAGCGTGCCGACGAGGGGCGCCATGCCGACGTTGCAGTGCAGGTCGGAGATGACGAGGAGCGTGACCGGCTCCACCGGCTCCTCCTCGTCGGTGCCGCGCGTGGCGTCGATGCTCGGCGTCGCACCGCCCGGCGTCGGGACGTCGTCGGCGGCGGGCGCGTCGCTGTCCGCCCCGCCCTGCGGCGCCGCGTCCCCGGCACCGGCCGCGTCGCCCGCACCGGCCGCCTCGCCGCCGTTGCCGTCGCCGGCCCCGCTGCCGTCGTCGGCCCCGCTGCCGTCGTCGTCGCCGCTCTCCGCGTCGGGTGCGCCGTCCGTGGCGACGTCGGTCCCGTCCGCGTCGCCCGCGGCGGCGGCCTCGGCCGCCTCCTCCGCGCGCCGCGCGTCGGCCTCCGCCCACTCGTCCCACGCCGAGGCGAGCGCGGTGTCCGCCGTCGCGTAGAACTCCTGGTTGGCGCGCCATGCGTCGACCGCGTACCCGCCGTACGTGTCGATGACGCCGCCGAGCCGCCCGGTGACGCGCGCGCCCGCGAGCGGCGTGCCGTCGAACACGGCGGACGCGACCACGCGCGGCTGCGGCTGGTCGGTCGGCGCGACGCTCGACGTGAGCAGCGTCGCGCCGAGGACCAGCGTGAGCGCGGCGGCGACCGCGGGACGACGGTGCGGCCGCAGGGCCGCGGCGAGCTGGGCCCGCCGCTCGGCGCCGAGCAGCAGCCGGCCGGCCCACCACACGGCCGTGAGCACGAGCAGCGCGACGAGCGACCGGGCCGCGGCGTCGGCCGCGATCGCGACCGCGACGTCCCGCACGGCCGCCTCCGGGCCCGAGAAGAACTGCAGGTACGCCGTCAGGTCGTCACCGAGGGCCTGCAGCGTCGTGGCCTCGCCCAGCTCGGTGACCTGCGCGGGGATCTCCTGCACCGTCGCGCGCGCACCGAGCGTCAGCGGCAGCGGCGAGTCGATCTGCAGGGTGCCCAGCGGCCCGAGGTCGATGGTGACCGTCGCGTCGGTCGTGACGTCGTACCGCGTGACGTGGGGCCCGAGCGACGCCTGCACCGACGCGGTCGTCACGCCGACGACCAGGGACGCGACGACGGCCAGCAGCGCCAGGACCACGGTCGACGGGCGGGGCGCGCGCAGCCGCACGGGGCGGCGCCACCACGGCGGGCCGACGGCTGCCCCGTCAGCCGGGGGTGCGCTGCGCGGGTCGTCCATCACGCCCGAGCCTATGCTCGGCCGGGTGCGCGCGCGTCCTTACGACCTGACGTCGGCGTGGCACGTGCCCGCACCGCGACAGGAGTGCTGGGACGTCCTCGGCGACCCGCGCATGACGTGGCCGCGGTGGTGGCGGGGCGTCGAGGCGCTCGAGGTGCGCCCGGCCACCGGGACCACCGGCTCCTTCGCGCGGCTGCGCTTCCGCTCCCCCGTCGGCTACGCGCTCGTGCTCGACCTCGTCGTCGGCGCGGAGACGCCGCCCGAGCGCGTCCGCATCGACGTCGACGGCGACCTCCGTGGCCACGGCGACGTCCGGCTCACGGCGCCGACGCCGGGCACGACGCGCGTCGACATCCGCTGGCACGTGCGCACGACGCGGACGTGGATGAACGTCGTCGGTCCCGTCGCGCGGCCCGCCTTCGTGCTGGCGCACGCGGCGATGATGCGCAGCGGGGAGCGGGGGCTGCGCCGGCACCTCGCCGAGCGCAGCGGGACGGCGGGCCCGCCGGCGCCGTGAGCCGACGCCGCCGGGCCGGCCCCGAAATCAGAGCGCGTCGCGCCAGGCCAGCCAGCGCTGGACGAGCGACAGGTCGTAGTCGGGCCCGCTCGTGCTCAGCGTGAGCAGCCGCACGCCCGCGTCGAGCCACTCCTGGGCCGTGTCGCCCGGCTCCTGCCCGTCGACGCCGATGGAGCGCGTGACGAGCGACGCCGTGTCGCGGCCGACCGCCGCGCCGTGCTCGTCGAGGATGCCGCTCTTGCGGCGCAGCGTCCCCACGTCGCCGAACGAGTGCCAGACGTCCGCGTGCTCCGCGACGACCCGCAGCGTCTTGCGCTCGCCGCCGCCGCCGATCATCACGGGGATCTCGCGCGTCGGTGCCGGGTTCATGGCCGCCCAGCGGGCCTTGATCCGCGGCATCGCCTCGGCCAGGTCGGCGATGCGCGCGCCGGCGGTGCCGAACTCGTAGCCGTACTCGTCGTAGTCCCGCTCGAACCAGCCCGCGCCGATGCCGAGGATCAGGCGCCCGCCGCTGATGTGGTCGACCGTGCGGGCCATGTCCGCCAGCAGGTCGGGGTTGCGGTAGGAGTTGCAGGTGACGAGCGCGCCGATCTCGACGCGGCTCGTCTGCTCCGCCCACGCGCCCAGCATCGTCCAGCACTCGAAGTGCTTGCCGTCGGGGTCGCCGTACAGCGGGAAGAAGTGGTCCCAGTTGAAGATGACGTCGACGCCGAGGTCCTCGGCGCGCAGGACGGCGTCACGGATCTGGCCGTAGTCGGCGTGCTGCGGCTGCAGCTGGACGCCGATCCTGACGGGTGCGGTCATGGGGTCTCCTCGGCTCGGGCGGCGCTCGCCGCGCACGCCGGTGATGGTGCCAGCTCGAGCGCGCACGAGGTCCAGGTCTCGCGGCGCCCCGGCAGGTCAGAACTCCTCGTACTCCGCCGGGTCCTGGTCCTGCAGGCGGCCGTCCGGGCGGTCGAGCGCGCTGATCGCGGCGACCTCGTCGTCGGTGAGCGTGAAGGACAGGACGCCGAGGTTCCGGCGCTGCCGGTCGGGGTCAGCGGCCTTGGGCAGCGGGACGGCGCCGAGCTGCGTCACCCAGCGCAGGATCACCTCGCCCGGGCCCACGCCGTGCGCGCGGGCGATCTCGACGACCGTCGGGTCCTCCAGCACGTCGCTGCCGCGCCCCAGCGGGCTCCACGCCTCCGTCACCACGCCCAGCGCAGCGTCGGCCGCGCGCTGCTCGGCCTGCACGAACCGCGGGTGCAGCTCGACCTGGTTGACGCTCGGCACGCGGCCGGTCGCGTCGAGCAGGGCGTGCAGGTGCGCGGGCAGGAAGTTCGACACGCCCACGGATCGCACCAGGCCGGCCTGCTGCAGCTCGAGCAGTGCGCCGAACGCCTCGACGAAGAGGCCCTGCTTCGGGTTCGGCCAGTGGATCAGGTACAGGTCCCAGTGGTCGAGCCCCGCGCGGTACAGCGACTCGTGCACGGCGCGCACCGCGTCGTCGTGCCGGTGGTAGCGGCCCGGCAGCTTCGACGACAGCACGAGCTCGTCGCGCGGCACGCCGCTGCGGCGCACGGCCTCGCCGACCGCGCCCTCGTTCTCGTAGTTGTACGCCGAGTCGATGAGCCGGTAGCCGACGTCGATCGCGGAGCGGATCGCCTCCGCACCGTCGTGGCCCTTGAGCGGGTAGGTGCCGAAGCCGATGACCGGCAGCTCGAGCCCGTCGACCAGCGTGCGCGTGGGTACCGTCATGCTCGCCACGCTAGGCAGGACGCGGCCCGGTCCGCACGCCGGCACGCGGGCCCGCCGGGTGCCTCACTGGTACGTCACGAGGTCGGGCACCGGCTGCACCTGGTACGTCTGCACCGGGTCCAGCATCGGCAGGTCCTCGTCGTAGAAGTTCTTCCAGCCCCAGTGCACGGGCGGCGCGCCGTTGCGCAGGGTCGCCCACGTGCCCGCCTTCGCGGGCTGGCTCCCCTGCCCGTCGACGTGGATGACGGTGGCCAGCTCGTCGTGGGACGTGTCGATGCGCTCGCGGTCGGTGAGCATGCGCAGCTGGAACTGGTGCAGCACGAACATCTTCTGCGGCAGCCCGCGGTCGCGCGTGAACTGCGCGAGCCACTCGGCCGTCGCGTTCACCTCGTCGGCGCCGACCGACCCGATCTGGCGGAGGTGCACCTGGTCGGGGGCCAGCCGCCACTCCGGGTCGAGCGCCAGCCCGACGTGCGGGAGCGCGAGCAGGTCGGCGTAGCGCTGGGCCTGCGTGACGAAGTCCGTGCGCCCGGGCTGCAGGTCGAGGACGACGTACGTGCCGGCGGCGCCCGCCGCCTCGACGAGCGGCCGCAGGTCCTCCACCGGGCGCTCGTTGGAGTAGTTGCCGTCGTCGCCCGGGCCCGCCGACGCGATCGTCGCGATGATCTCGACCGCCGGGACGACCGTGTCCGCCGTCAGGCCGCGGTACGGCGCGGCGTGCTGCTCCGCGCGGGCGAGCGTGGCCGGCACGTCCTGCTCGCCGAGCACGCCGAGCGCGCCGGAGCCGGGCGTCCCGTACAGGGCGACGTACTTCTTGCCCGGCTGCCCCTCGGCCGCCGGGAACACGAGCTGGCCGCCACCGGGCAGCTGCGCGCCCGTGCGGGCGGACGCGACCCGCGCCGCCAGCCGGTCGGAGGTGCCGAACCCCTCACCGAGGGCGACGACGGCGGTCGGCTGCGCGCCCGCGACCTGCTCGACCGCGGCGGACGTCGCGCGCGGGTCGGCGCCGGGCACGTCGACGACGTCGGCCCCCGCGGCGCGCAGCGTCGCCAGCGCGGCGAGCGGCTGCGGCCCGCTGACGAGCCCGAGCACCGGGGGCCCGGCCTCGGGCGAGGCGGTCGCGGGGAGCCGGGCGGCCTCCGCCGCGGTCCCGTCCGACGCGGCCTCGTCCGACGCGGTCCCGTCCGACGCGGCCTCGTCCGATGCGGTCCCGTCCGACGCGGTCGTGCCGGCGGACGCGCCGTCCGACGGCGCGTCCGACGCCTCCCCCTCCGCCGGCTCGTCCGCGGACCCGGCCGGCGCCTGGGCACCGCCCTCGGCGCGCAGCACGGCGACCGCGTCGGCCGCGAGGGCGCGCACCGCAGCCGCCTCCCCGCCCGCGGGCACGGAGGTGTCGTCGCCGGCCGTCCGGCCGGTCGCCGCCGCGACGGCGTCCGTGCCCGCACCCGCCGGAAGCGGCACGGCGTCGACCTCCGCCGGCAGCGCCGACGCGTCGGCGCCGCCGACGACGAGCGCCGCCGTGGCCCCGAGGCGGTCGACCTCGCCGGCGACGTCCGCGTCGCCGCCCGTGAGCAGCACCGGGGCCCCGACCGCGACCGCCGCGGAGGCGGCGGTGAGCTGCCCCGGCACGTCGGCGGCGTCCGCGAGCACGACGACCGGCGCGGTCGCGAAGAGAGCGGCCGAGACCTGGACGGCCGCGCTCGCGTCCGAGCCCGTGGCCACCGTGGCGTGCGGGGGCGACGTCTGCAGGGTCGCGGCGACGGGCGTCGCGGACGGCGACGGCGAGGCGTCGTCGGTGCGCCCGGAGCCGTCGGGGGTGCCGGACGTGCACGCCGCGAGGGCGACGACGGCCGCGACGAGCGTCACCATCCGGCGCCGGCGCACGGGCACCGGGCGGCGCCGGGTGTCTCGATCGGTCGGCTGGTGTCGGGCCGGCTGCACGCGGTCCCCTCCGGGTGTCGGGCGGCGCGTCGCCGCGGGTGGCACGGCCGCGGCCGTGGCCGGCGTGCGCCGACGCCGAGCCACTGTAGGCGGCGGCACCGACGGACGCAGGCGACGCCCGCCACGGTCGCGGGCGTCCGCCGCCGTCCCGGCACCCAGCCCCTGCGGCGCGCGTCCGCGCGCGGCATCATCGGGCGCGTGGACGACGACGCGCAGACCACCGGCACCACCCCCTCCGGCACCCCCTCCTCCGGCGGCACCGCTGACGGCACCGCCACGGACGCCCCCGGCACGTCCGCGCACGACCGGCCCGGGGTGTACGTGACGCCCGGCGCGGACTACGACCGCGACACCCGGTACATCACGACGCGCATCACCGCGGACGGCCGCGACGGCTGGCCGGTGGAGGCCGGCCGCTACCGGCTGGTGGTCTCGCGCGCGTGCCCGTGGGCGAGCCGCGCGGTGGTCGTGCGCCGCCTGCTGGGCCTCGAGGACGCGCTGTCGATGGGCGTCTGCGGGCCGACGCACGACGAGCGCTCGTGGACGTTCGACCTCGACCCCGGCGGCGCCGACCCGGTGCTCGGCATCGAGCGGATCCGCGACGCCTACCTGGCGCGCGACCCGGGGTACCCGCGCGGCATCACGGTGCCCGCGATCGTCGACGTGCCGTCCGGCAAGGTCGTCACGAACGACTTCGCGCAGATGACGCTCGACCTCGAGACGGAGTGGACGGCGCACCACCGCCCCGGCGCGCCGGACCTGTACCCCGAGGCGCTCCGGGACGAGATCCACGCGGTCGACGCACGCGTCTACCGGGACGTCAACAACGGCGTGTACAAGTGCGGTTTCGCGGGTTCGCAGCGGTCGTACGAGCGCGCCTACGACCGCCTGTTCGCCGGGCTCGACTGGCTGTCCGAGCGCCTCGCCGACCGCCGCTACCTCGTCGGGGACGCGATCACCGAGGCCGACGTGCGGCTGTTCACGACCCTCGTGCGCTTCGACGCCGTCTACCACGGCCACTTCAAGTGCAACCGCACGAAGCTGACCGAGATGCCGGTGCTGTGGGCCTACGCGCGGGACCTCTTCCAGACGCCGGGCTTCGGCGACACCGTGGACTTCGTCCACATCAAGGAGCACTACTACCGGGTGCACACCGACATCAACCCGTCGGGCGTCGTGCCCCGCGGCCCGCTCGTCGCCGGCTGGCTCACCCCGCACGGTCGCGAGGCCCTCGGCGGGCGACCGTTCGGCGACGGCACGCCGCCGGGCCCCGTGCGCGACGACGAGCGCGTCGCGACGGGCCACGGCGCCGACGGCGACGAGGCGGGCGCGGCATGAGCGGCACGCCGGACGCGCCGTCGACGCCGCTGCCGCACGCCTCCGCCGCACCGCGCGACGGCACCGCCCGCGAGCACGTGCGCGCCTACGTGGCCGCCGCCGTCGCGGCGCTCGTCGCCGCCGGGCCCGGGCTCGAGCAGGGCGACGACGACGCCGTGCACGACGCGCGCGTCGCGACCCGGCGCCTGCGCACCGCCCTCGGGGTGTTCCGGCCCGTCCTGGACCGCGAGCGCGTCGAGCCCCTGCGGGACGACCTGCGGGCGCTGGGTCGCCTGCTCGGGGACGTGCGCGACCCGGCGGTCGAGCGCCACGCCCTCCTGCGCGACCTCGCGCGGGAGCCCGACGAGCTCGTCGTCGGGCCGGTCCGCACGCGCGTGGACGACGACCGGCGCACCGCCCGCACCGCGGCGCTCGACCCGTTGCGCGCGCACCTGGCGTCCGGGGCGCACCGGCGCACGCTCGCCGCGCTCGCCGCGCTCGCCGCCCGTGCGGCGGCCGCGTCCGTCGGCGCTCACGACGCCTCCCCCGCCACGGCGTCGGCGCTCGCGCCCGACGGCACGCGCCCGTCGCCCCCGAGGACCGTGCCGGGCGCGGGCCGGGCGCCGCGCGCCCAGTCGGCCGCAGCCATCGGCCGCCGGCCGGTCGGGACGACCTCGCCGAGCCGCACCGCGCCGGCCCCCGTGCCCACGAGGACCTCCTGCTTCGTCGCCCGCAGCTCGCCGGGCGCCAGGTCGGTGACGTCGGGCACCGGCACGACCGGCCCGAGGCCGAGGCGGGCCCCGTCGGGCAGCGTGGTCCAGGCGCCGGGCGCGGGCGTGCACCCGCGGACGCGCCGGTCGACCACGTGCGCGGGGTGCCACCAGCGGACCCGCGCGTCCTCGGGGCCGAGCTTCGGGGCGTGGCTGACGCCGTCCGCGGGCTGCCGCACGGGCGCCAGCGCGCCGTCCTCGATGCCGTCGAGCGTGCGCACGAGCAGCTCGGCGCCCGCGACGGCGAGCCGGTCGAGGAGGTCGCCGGACGTGTCGCGCGGGCGGACCACCTCCGTGAGCGTCCCGAAGACCGGGCCGGTGTCGAGCCCCTCCTCGAGCCGGAACGTCGACGCACCCGTCACCTCGTCGCCCGCCATGAGCGCGTGCTGCACCGGCGCGGCACCGCGCCACGCCGGCAGCACCGAGAAGTGCAGGTTCACCCAGCCGTGCCGGGGCACCGCGAGCAGGTCCGGCGGCACGAGCACGCCGTACGCCACGACGGGTGCGGCGTCGACGTCCAGCGCGGCGATCTCGGCGCGCGCCGCGTCGTCACGCAGGGTGCGCGGGGTCAGCACGGGGATGCCGTGCGCGCGCGCCGCCGCGGCGACCGGCGACGGCGCGAGCG
>NZ_JBFTEP010000054.1:0-22836 GCF_047229365.1 Cellulomonas pasadenensis
CCGCGCAGGCGTGCCCGGACACGGCGACGCGCCCGGGCCCCGGGGGGGCCGGCGCCGCCCGCGGCGGGGGCAGCGGGCGCCTCGCCGGCGGCGGCACGACGTGCAGCCGCCTCGGCCGGCTCGTGGCGGGCCTCGCCGACCGCCGGGTGCGGGACGCGGTCCTCGTCTCGCTCGTGCCGGGCACCGGGACGCTGCCGGAGCGGTCCCTGCGCGGCGCGCACCCGGACCCCGCGGACGACCGGCTGCTCGGCGAGGCGATGTCCCGCGTGGTGGACCCGGCCGACGGCATGCCGCCGCCGGGCACGAGCCGGCGTCACGAGGCGGTGCTCGAGCAGGTCGTCGCGCACGGGCACCGTGACGGGCACGCGCCCGCCCTCACGCTGCTCGGGCTCCTCGCATGGTGGCACGGCGACGGGGCGCGGGCGTCGCTGCTGCTCGAGCGGGCGCTCGCCGGCGACGGCACGTACCGGCTCGCCGCGCTGCTCGCGCGCATGCTGGACGCGGGGCTCCCGCCGGGGTGGGTCCGTCGTGAGAGCTGACGCGGCGCCGGCCGGGGGGCGGCGCGGTCGTGGGCGGCGCGCCGCTCCGGTAGCGTCGCGCCCGAGGCCAGCGTGGTCCGTGAGGGAGGGTGCGCGATGGGGATCGTGGTCGGCTACCTGGCGACGCCGGAGGGACGTGCGGCGCTCGACGCGGCGGTCGACGAGGCGCGCCTGCGCTCCACGCCCGTCGTCGTCGTCGCCAGCATCCGCCCCGACGAGCTCGCCGAGCGACGTGCGGAGACGGTGGGCGCGCTCGACCGCGTCCGCGAGGAGCTGGCCGGCCTGGGCGTGGAGCACGACGTGCGCCTCCTCGACGGGGGTGACGTCGCGGACGACCTCATCACGACGGCCGAGCAGGTGGGCGCGCAGCTCGTCGTGCTGGGGCTGCGCCGGCGCAGCCCGGTGGGCAAGCTGATCCTCGGGGCGAACGCGCAGCGCGTGCTGTTCGACGCCCCCTGCCCGGTGCTCACGGTCAAGCCCGGCGCCAGCTGAGGCCGCCGGCCGCACCGGGAATCATCCCGGTGCCCTCGTCGTTGGTACCGATGAATCCCACGACCCCCCGGCGTGCACCCGCACGCCGCGCCGCGGCGCGCGCTGCGAGCCCCCGGTCGTCGGTACAATATCCGTCTGTCTTCCGGTCCTGCGGGCCCCTCCTCGGATCCGGTCGCCGTGCTGACGAAAGGTCCTTCGTGACGTCCCAGACACCGCACCCCGCGCTCCCGCGCGAGTTCCAGCACCCCGCGCTGCAGGAGCTGGTCAAGCGTGGGCGCACCCACGGCAGCGTCGACACCGGCTCCGTGCGTGCCGCCTGCGAGGCCGCCGGCGTCGAGGGTGCCAAGCGCCTGCGCGCCGTCGTCCGCGGGCTCGGCACGGCGGGTGTGACGGTCAACGACCTCGGCACCGCCGGTCGCGCCGTCGCCGCCACGAGCGCCAAGTCGCGGCCCGCGGCCAAGGCGTCGGTCGTCGACGCCGCCCGCCCCGACGGGGCGACCGCCACCACGACCAAGGCCGCGCCGAAGGCCGCCGCGAAGCCGGCGGCGAAGGCGGCGGCCAAGCCCGCCACGCGCACGGCCAAGGCCGCGGCGGCGAAGGCCGCCACGACCCCCGGCGACGACGTCGCGGACGGGGTCGAGGAGATCGAGGACGTCGAGATCGAGGACGTCGAGATCGAGGACGTCGAGACGGTCGACGACGACGCCGCCGAGGCGGACGAGGCCACGCCCGAGGCGGCCGGCGACGGCGCCGCCGCGGCGAAGCCCGCCGCGAAGGAGGAGACGACGACGTCCGAGGACGTCGGGTTCGTCTACTCCGACGCGGACGACGACGACGCCCCGGCGCAGCAGGTCGTCACCGCCGGCGCGACCGCCGACCCGGTCAAGGACTACCTCAAGCAGATCGGCAAGGTCGCGCTCCTCAACGCGGAGCAGGAGGTCGAGCTCGCCAAGCGCATCGAGGCCGGCCTGTTCGCCGAGGAGCGGCTCAACGCCGGCATCCAGATGGAGCCGAAGCTGCGCCGCGAGCTCGAGTGGATCGCGCAGGACGGCCGTCGTGCCAAGAACCACCTGCTCGAGGCGAACCTGCGACTCGTCGTCTCGCTCGCCAAGCGGTACACGGGCCGCGGCATGCTCTTCCTGGACCTCATCCAGGAGGGCAACCTCGGTCTGATCCGTGCGGTCGAGAAGTTCGACTACACCAAGGGCTACAAGTTCTCGACGTACGCGACGTGGTGGATCCGTCAGGCCATCACGCGCGCCATGGCGGACCAGGCGCGCACCATCCGCATCCCGGTGCACATGGTCGAGGTCATCAACAAGCTCGCGCGCGTGCAGCGCCAGATGCTCCAGGACCTGGGCCGCGAGCCCACGCCGGAGGAGCTGGCCAAGGAGCTCGACATGACGCCCGAGAAGGTCGTCGAGGTCCAGAAGTACGGTCGCGAGCCGATCTCGCTGCACACGCCCCTCGGCGAGGACGGCGACAGCGAGTTCGGCGACCTCATCGAGGACTCCGAGGCCGTCGTGCCCGCGGACGCGGTGAGCTTCACGCTCCTGCAGGAGCAGCTGCACCAGGTGCTCGACACGCTGTCCGAGCGCGAGGCCGGCGTCGTCTCGATGCGGTTCGGCCTCACGGACGGCCAGCCCAAGACGCTGGACGAGATCGGCAAGGTCTACGGCGTGACGCGCGAGCGCATCCGGCAGATCGAGTCGAAGACCATGTCGAAGCTGCGGCACCCGTCGCGCTCGCAGGTCCTGCGCGACTACCTCGACTGAGCCGGCCCCGCCGGACCCACGACGACGGCCTCGTCACCGCGATGCGGTGGCGAGGTCGTCGTCGTCCGTGGCGCCGGGGGCAGGGACGTCGGGGCACGGCGGGCGCCGATCCCCGGACGGCTCGCAGCCCGCGCCGCCCGAGGGCCGGGACGGCACGAGGCCCGGACAGCACGAAGGCCCGGACCGTCCGGTCCGGGCCTTCGTGGGGTCGGTGGTGCGCCGTGGCGCCTGGCTCAGGAGAGAGCCCGTGCCCCCGAGCCGTGCTCGGCGTGGAGGCGGTCGGTCTCGTCCTGCACATGCGTCGCGACGGTGGCGAACTTGGGTGCGTGCTCGCGCGCGTGGTGCGCGCAGAACAGCAGCTCGCCGACCGGGAGCACGACGCGGACGTACGCCTGCGCGCCGCAGCGGTCGCAGCGGTCGGCAGCCGTCAGCGGGGCCGTGTTGTCGATGGTCGTCCCTGTCACGTTTCCATACAACCATCCGGACCGCGGAACCATGTCCCGGAGGGACCGAGGTTCGCCCACCGCGTACAAGATCGTGACGTGGCGTCACACGATCGTGACGTGCGCCACGGCCCGTGCCTGCGCCGTGCGGGGGACCGGCATGGTGCCGCGGCGCTGTCGGCGGCCCCGGCTACCATCGCCGCGTGACGACGACCTCCTCCACCCCCGGCTACACCGCACGGCACCTCTCGGTGCTCGAGGGCCTGGAGGCGGTGCGCAAGCGCCCCGGCATGTACATCGGCACGACCGACAGCCGCGGCCTGATGCACTGCCTGTGGGAGATCATCGACAACTCCGTCGACGAGGCGCTCGGCGGCCACGGCGACCGCATCGAGATCGTCCTGCACGCCGACTCGTCCGTCGAGGTGCGCGACAACGGCCGCGGCGTCCCGGTCGACGTGGAGCCGAAGACGGGGCTGACCGGCGTCGAGGTCGTGTTCACCAAGCTGCACGCCGGCGGCAAGTTCGGCGGCGGGTCGTACGCCGCGTCGGGCGGTCTGCACGGCGTCGGCGCGTCCGTCGTCAACGCGCTGTCGGCGCGGCTCGACGTCGAGGTCGACCGCCACGGCCGCACGCACCGCATGAGCTTCCACCGCGGCGAGCCGGGCGTGTTCGACGACAGCGCGGGCGTGAGCCCGGAGTCGCCGTTCGAGCCGTTCGTCTCCGGGTCCGAGCTCGCCGTCGTCGGCAAGGTCGCCAAGGCGCGGACCGGCACCCGGGTGCGCTACTGGGCGGACCGCCAGATCTTCCTGCCGTCCGCGGTGTTCTCGTACGACGAGCTCGTCACGCGCGCGCGCCAGACCAGCTTCCTCGTGCCCGGCCTCGCGCTGACCGTCCGGGACGAGCGCGGCATCCCCGGCACGCCGGGCGAGCACGGCCCGCACGAGGAGACGTTCCTGCACGAGGGCGGCGTCGTCGACTTCGTCGACCACCTCGCGCCCGACGCGCCGGTCACGGACGTGTGGCACCTGACCGGCGAGGGCACCTTCACGGAGACGGTGCCGGTCCTCGACGAGCGCGGGCACATGACGCCGCAGGAGGTGTCGCGCACGTGCGAGGTCGACGTCGCGGTGCGCTGGGGCACCGGCTACGCGACCGAGGTGCGCAGCTTCGTCAACATCATCGCGACGCCCAAGGGCGGCACCCACCTCGCGGGCTTCGAGGCCGCGCTGCTCAAGACGCTGCGCGCGCAGGTGACCGCCAACGCGCGCCGGCTCAAGGTGTCGTCCAAGGACTCGTCCGAGCGGATCGAGAAGGAGGACGTGCTCGCCGGCCTCACGGCCGTCGTCACGGTCCGGCTCGCCGAGCCGCAGTTCGAGGGGCAGACCAAGGAGGTCCTCGGCACGGCGCCCGTGCGCGGCATCGTGGCGCGCGTCGTCGAGCAGGAGCTCACCTCGCTGCTCACCTCGACGAAGCGGGAGCACAAGGCGCACTCCGCGGCGCTGCTGGACAAGGTCGTGGGCGAGATGCGCGCCCGCATCTCGGCGCGCAAGCAGAAGGAGATCTCCCGTCGCAAGACGGCGCTGGAGTCGTCGTCGCTGCCCGCGAAGCTCGCGGACTGCCGCATCGACGACGTCGAGCGCAGCGAGCTGTTCATCGTCGAGGGCGACAGCGCGCTCGGCACCGCGAAGCTCGCGCGCAGCTCCGACTACCAGGCGCTGCTGCCGATCCGCGGCAAGATCCTCAACGTCCAGAAGGCGTCCGTGGGCGACATGCTCAAGAACGCCGAGTGCGCGTCGATCATCCAGGTCATCGGGGCGGGCTCCGGCCGCACGTTCGACCTCGAGGCGGCCCGCTACGGCAAGGTCGTGCTCATGACCGACGCCGACGTCGACGGCGCCCACATCCGCACGCTGCTGCTCACGCTGTTCTTCCGCTACATGCGCCCGCTCGTGGAGGACGGTCGCGTGTACGCGGCGGTGCCGCCGCTGCACCGCGTCGAGGTCATCGGCGCCGGCTCCCGCAAGAACGAGTACCTCTACACGTACTCCGAGGCGGAGCTGACGGCGACGCTGAAGAAGCTCGACCGTGCGGGCCGGCGGTACAAGGACGACATCCAGCGGTACAAGGGCCTGGGCGAGATGGATGCCGACCAGCTCGCGGAGACGACCATGGACCCGCGGCACCGGACCCTGCGGCGCGTGACGGTCGAGGGCGCCCAGCGCGCGGAGGAGATCTTCGAGCTCCTGATGGGCTCGGACGTCGCACCGCGCAAGGACTTCATCGTGGCCGGCGCGAACGCGTTGGACCGCTCGCGCATCGACGCCTGACGCCGCGCCGGCGGTCCCGGACGCAAACCGCTGGCAGCGCGAGCCGTCGGGACGGCAGGGTGGGGCGCATGAGCGAGACGACCGACGTGGCGACCCCGACGACGCACGACGGGGTGGTGCCGCCGCCGCCCCTGGCCCCGGTCGCCGAGCGCGCCGCCCCGCCCGCCGTCCTGGCGACACCGCCGGCGGACCTGGGCCTGACGTGGCGGCCCCTGACGGTCGAGGACGCCGCCGACCTCACCGGGCTGGTGCAGCTGGTCGAGGAGGCCGACGGGCAGCCGTTCCGGACGTCCACCGAGGAGGTGGTCGAGGAGCTGTCGGCGCAGTGGCGCGACCTGTCCCGCGACACGCTCGTCGGGCTCGACGGCACGGGCGCGATGCGCGCCTGGGCGCAGGTCGACACCGCACCGGGCGACACGAACGTCGTGCGCGCGTTCGTCTCCGGCGGCGTGCACCCGCTGTGGCGCGGGCGCGGCGTGGGCCGGGCGCTCGTCGCGTGGCTGGAGGGGCGTGCGCGGCAGGTGCTCGCGGCGTCCGGCAAGGACGTGCCGGCGCGGATCGCCGCCTACCTCGAGGACTCCGCACCGGCGAGCGCGCGCGTGTACGAGGCGGCGGGCTTCACGCCGATCCGCTACTACACGGAGATGCGGCGGTCGCTGCGCACGGAGCTGCCGGACGTGCCGGCGATCGACGGCGTGCGCGTCGTCCCGTGGTCGCCGGAGCTCGACGACGCGGTGCGCGTCGCGCACAACGCGGCGTTCGCCGACCACTGGGGGAGCGAGCCGCGCACGCCGGAGCAGTGGCGGGCCAACCGCGCGATGTTCGCACCGGCGTGGAGCGTCGTGGCGCTGGCGGACGACGACGAGGTCGTGGGGTACGCGACGTCTGGCCGGTACGAGCACGACTGGGAGGTCGCCGGGTACAGCTCGGGCTACACCGAGCTGCTGGGCGTGCGCCGCGAGTGGCGCGGCCGCGGGGTCGCGGTGGCCCTGCTCGCCGCGGTGATGCGCGCGTACGCCGCCGACGGCGTCGAGTACGCCGAGCTCGGTGTCGACACGGCGAACCCGTCCGGCGCGCACGGGCTGTACGCGCGGCTCGGCTACGAGGTCGTGCACTCGTCGACGATGTGGTCGATCGAGCTGTGACGTCGGCGACGTGAGCGGCACGCACCGGCCCGGGACGCCCGGGCGGGTGCGTGCGGACGTTAGGGTCTGTGGACATGACCAGCGTGCTCGACCTGCAGGCCGTGACGATCCGCCGGGGGACGACGACGATCCTCGACGACCTGTCCTGGCAGGTGCGCGAGGGCGAGCGCTGGGTCGTCCTCGGCCGCAACGGCGCCGGCAAGACGACGCTGCTGCAGGTGGCGTCGGGGCGCATGCACCCGACCCGCGGCACGGCGACGCTGCTCGGCTCGCGCCTCGGTGCGACGGACGTCTTCGAGCTGCGGCCGCGCATCGGGCTCTCGAGCGCGGCGCTGGCGGACCGCATCCCGTCGGGCGAGACCGTCAAGGACGTGGTCCTCACGGCCGCCTACGGCGTGACGGGGCGGTGGCGCGAGGCCTACGAGGAGCTCGACGAGACGCGCGCGAACGACCTGCTCGCCGCGTTCGGCGTGGCGCACCTCGCCGCGCGGTTCTTCGGGACGCTCTCGGAGGGCGAGCGCAAGCGCGTGCAGATCGCGCGCTCGCTCATGAGCGACCCCGAGCTCCTGCTGCTCGACGAGCCCGCGGCCGGTCTCGACCTCGGTGGCCGGGAGGAGCTCGTCGGGGCGCTGGCCGAGCTCGCGCGCGACCCGCGGTCGCCGGCGCTCGTGCTGGTCACGCACCACGTCGAGGAGATCCCGCCCGGCTTCACGCACCTGCTGCTGCTGCGGGCCGGCAAGGCGTTCGCCGCGGGGCCGATCGACGAGGTGCTCACGGCGGAGAACCTGTCCGGGACGTTCGACGTGCCGCTGCGCCTCGAGCACGGCGACGGCCGGTGGGCGGCGCACGCGGCGCCCACCGGGTCCGCGTCCGGGCGCTGACCGCCACGGTCCGGTCGCCGTCCGTCCGGGCATCGCCACGAGATCGCAAAGTCGTGGCATAGGATCGTCTCACCGAGTCCGACGACGGACGACCTCGGAGGTGGCGGCGATGGGCTGGCTGTGGTGGGTCGGGGGAGCGCTGCTGCTGGGCGTCCTCGAGATGGTGTCGCTCGACCTGGTCCTCATCATGTTCGCGGGCGGCGCGCTCGCCGGCGGCGTCGCGTACGCGCTCGGCGCCCCGCTCGTCGTGCAGTTCGTCGTCGCCGCCGTGACCGCCGTCGCGCTCCTGCTGCTGCTGCGGCCGTGGCTGCTGCGGCACCTGCGCTCGCGCGTCGACCTGCCCGAGACGAACGCCGCCGCGCTCGTCGGCCGCCCGGCCGTCGTCGTCGCCGACGTCGACGGCGTGACGGGCCGGGTCAAGCTCGCCGGCGAGGTGTGGACGGCGCGCACCGCCGACGGCACCGCCCTGCCACCCGGCGCGCCCGTGGTGGTCGTCCGCATCGACGGCGCCACCGCGGTGGTCGCGGCGACGGCGCCCGCACCCCGCACCGACGGGCCGCCCGCCACCGGCGCCGCGCCCGCCTGACCGCCCGGTCCGGCAGCCCGGACCGCCCCCGCCGCCGCACGGCGGCACGACTCGCCGGAGGTCCCATGTCCGACAGCATCAGCCCGGGGCAGATCGCCCTCGTCGTCGTCCTGGGCCTCGTCGTCCTGTTCGTGGTCGTCGCGCTGGTGCGCGCGGTGCGCATCGTGCCGCAGGCCGTCGCCGTCATCGTCGAGCGGCTCGGCCGCTACAACCGGACCCTGGACGCCGGCCTGCACCTGCTCATCCCGTTCGTCGACCGCGTGCGGGCGAACGTCGACCTGCGCGAGCAGGTCGTGTCGTTCCCGCCGCAGCCGGTGATCACGTCGGACAACCTCGTCGTGAGCATCGACACCGTCATCTACTTCCAGGTGACGAGCCCGAAGGACGCGGTCTACGAGATCGCCAACTACATCACCGGCATCGAGCAGCTCACGGTGACGACCCTGCGCAACGTCATCGGGTCCATGGACCTCGAGCAGACCCTGACGAGCCGCGACCAGATCAACGGCCAGCTGCGCGGCGTGCTCGACGAGGCGACCGGCAAGTGGGGCATCCGCGTCAACCGCGTCGAGCTCAAGGCCATCGACCCGCCCGCGTCGGTGCAGGGCTCGATGGAGCAGCAGATGCGCGCCGAGCGCGACCGCCGCGCCGCGATCCTCACCGCCGAGGGCGTCAAGCAGTCGCAGATCCTCACCGCCGAGGGCGAGAAGCAGTCGGCGATCCTGCGGGCCGAGGGTGACGCGCAGTCCGCGATCCTCCGGGCCGAGGGCGAGGCCCGCGCGATCCTCCAGGTGTTCGACGCCGTGCACCGCGGCGACGCCGACCCCAAGCTGCTCGCCTACCAGTACCTGCAGACGCTCCCGAAGATCGCGTCGAGCCCGTCGAGCAAGATGTGGTTCCTGCCCTCCGAGCTCAGCGGCGCGCTGGGCTTCCTCGCCAAGGGGTTCACCGGCGGCGAGGGCGACGGGGGCGGGTACGAGACGCGGCCGGCCGGCAGCTCGCCGCTCGCCGCCGAGGACCTGCCGCCGACCTCCCTCACCGACCCGAGCGAGGCGCTCGCCGAGGCGCGGCGCGAGTCCGCCGCCGCGACGGCCGACGCGACGACCGCCGGCACCCTGACGGGCGCACCGTTCGACCGGAGCGCCGAGCACGGCCAGCGGCCGGGCGTCGACGCACCCGTCCGCCGTGCCGCGCCCGAGGCTCCCGGCGGCCAGCAGCCCGAGCCGCCCACCGCCGGGTCCTGACGGCGCCCGGCGCGCGCGCCGACGCACCGGCGGCGGTCGTGTCCCTCCGGGACGCGGCCGCCGCCGCGCCGTACCGGCCCGGCGCGGGCTCGCCGGACCGCCGTCGCCGCGGGCCGTGTCCGCCCTGAGCGGACGACCGGTGGATCGGGGTTGGCGCGTCGCGGGGCGCGTGGGAGCGTGTGAGCCGGTCCCGCGGAGGAGGAACGGCCGTGCTCATGCGACTGCTGCGCGAGCAGCTGCGTCCCTACCGGGGTGCGGTGCTCGCGGTCCTCGTGCTCCAGCTCGTGCAGACGCTCGCGACGCTGTGGCTGCCGAGCCTCAACGCCGACATCATCGACGACGGCGTCGCGCGCGGGGACACGGCCGCGATCTGGCGGATCGGCGGCGTGATGCTCGCGATCAGCCTCGTGCAGGTCGTCGCCTCCGTCGGCGCGGTGTGGTTCGGCGCCCGCACGGCCATGGCGTTCGGGCGGGACGTGCGCGGGCGCCTGTTCGACCGCGTGCAGTCGTTCTCGCAGCAGGAGATGGGGCGGTTCGGCGCGCCGACGCTCATCACCCGCACGACGAACGACGTGCAGCAGGTGCAGATGCTCGTGCTCATGACGTTCGTGTTCCTCGTCATGGCGCCGCTGATGCTGGTCGGCGGCGTGGTCATGTCGCTGCGCGAGGACGTCGCGCTGTCCGGCCTGCTGCTCGTCGTCGTGCCCGTGCTCGTCGGCGTCGTCGCGCTCGTGGTGACGCGGATGGTGCCGTGGTTCCGGCGCATGCAGAAGCGCATCGACGGCATCAACCGCGTCATGCGCGAGCAGCTCGCGGGCGTGCGGGTCGTCCGCGCGTTCGTCCGCGAGCGGCAGGAGCGCGCGCGGTTCGAGGTCGCGAACGCGAGCCTGTACGAGGCGTCGCTGCGCACCGGGCTGCTCATGGCGCTGCTCTTCCCCGCCGTGATGCTGGTGATGAACGCCTCGAGCGTGGCGGTCGTGTGGTTCGGCGCCCGGCGCGTCGACGCCGGGCAGATGCAGATCGGGTCCCTGATCGCCTTCCTCAGCTACATCATGTTCGTCCTCATGGCCGTCATGATGGCGTCGATGATGGTCGTGATGGTGCCGCGCGCCATGGTGGCCGCCGAGCGGATCACCGAGGTGCTCGACACGTCGTCGACCGTGGTGCCGCCCGCCGCGCCGGTGCCCTTCGCCGCCGTCCGGTCCCGCGCCGGGGCCGACGGTCCCGGTGACGGCGGTCGGCCGCGCACGGGTGTCCTCGAGCTGCGCGACGTCGAGTTCCGTTACCCGGGCGCCGAGCAGGCGGTGCTCCAGGGCGTCTCGTTCGTCGCCGAGCCCGGGCGCACCACCGCCGTCATCGGGTCCACCGGCGCGGGCAAGACGACGCTCCTCAACCTCGTGCCGCGGCTGTACGACGCCACGGCCGGGCAGGTCCTCGTCGACGGCGTCGACGTGCGCGACGCCGACCCCGAGGCGCTGTGGTCGCGCATCGGCCTGGTCCCGCAGCGGCCCTACCTCTTCTCGGGCACCGTGCGGTCCAACCTGGCCTTCGGACGCCCGGACGCCACCGACGACGAGCTGTGGCACGCGCTGACCGTCGCGCAGGCGCGCGACTTCGTCGAGGCGCTGTCCGAGGGGCTGGAGGCACCGGTCGCGCAGGGCGGGACCAACCTGTCGGGCGGGCAGCGCCAGCGCCTGGCGATCGCGCGTGCGCTGGTCCGACGGCCGTCGGTGTACCTGTTCGACGACTCGTTCTCGGCGCTCGACTACGCGACCGACGCGGCCCTGCGCGCGGCGCTCGTGCCCGAGACGCGCGACGCGACGGTGCTCGTCGTCGCCCAGCGGGTCGCGACCATCCGCTACGCCGACCGCATCCTCGTCCTCGACGAGGGGCGCGTGGTGGGCGACGGCACGCACGACGAGCTGCTGGCGTCGAGCACCACGTACCAGGAGATCGTCTACTCGCAGCTCAGCGCGCAGGAGGCGGCATGAGCGCCGGACCGGAGCAGAGCACGAAGGCGGCGGACGGGACGCCTGCCGTCCCGCCGCCGCGCCCGGGTGGTCCCCGCGGCGGTCCCATGGGGATGGGCCTGGGCATGCCCGTGCAGCGGTCGCTGGACTTCCGCGGCTCGCTGCGCCGGCTGCTCACGGTGCTGCGGCCCGAGCGTGCCCGCCTGGTCGCCGTCCTCGTGCTGGGGGCGCTGTCGGTCGCCGCGGCGGTCGCCGGGCCGAAGCTGCTGGGGGACGCCACGAACGTGCTGTTCGACGGCGTCGTCTCGCGCGGCCTCACCGAGGTCGTCCCGGCCGGGTCGACGCAGCAGGAGGCGGTCGACGCCCTGCGCGCGGGCGGTCAGGACCAGCTCGCCGACATGGTCGCCGCCATGGACCGCGTCGTGCCCGGCCAGGGGGTGGACTTCGGGCGGCTCGGCGGCATCCTGCTCGTGGTGCTCGTCGTGTACCTGGCGGCGTTCGTCCTCGGCTGGCTGCAGGGGCGTCTGACGGCCCGCGCGGTGCAGGCCACGGTGCTGCGCATGCGCACGCACGTCGAGGAGAAGCTGGCGCGCCTGCCGCTGTCCTACTACGACCGCCAGCCCCGCGGCGAGCTGCTCAGCCGCGTCACCAACGACATCGACAACGTCGCGCAGACGATGCAGCAGACGCTGTCGCAGCTGGTCACGTCCGTGCTCACGGTGGTCGGCGTGCTGGGCATGATGTTCTGGCTCTCCCCGCTGCTCGCGGTCGTCGCGCTGGTGACGGTGCCGCTGTCGGTGGCCGTCGCGGGCGCCATCGCCAAGCGGTCGCAGCCGCAGTTCGTCCGGCAGTGGGCGTCCACGGGGCGGCTGAACGCCCACATCGAGGAGATGTTCACGGGGCACGAGCTCGTCACCGTCTTCGGGCGGCAGCGGGAGGCGGCGCGGACGTTCGCCGAGCGGAACGACGAGCTGTTCGAGTCGAGCTTCCGGGCGCAGTTCATCAGCGGCATCATCCAGCCGGCGCTCGGGTTCCTCTCGAACCTCAACTACCTCGTCATCGCGGTCGTCGGCGGCCTGCGGGTCGCGTCGGGCTCGATGACGCTCGGCGAGGTGCAGGCGTTCATCCAGTACAGCCGGCAGTTCACCCAGCCGCTGACGCAGATCGCCTCGATGGCGAACCTGCTGCAGTCCGGCGTCGCGTCGGCCGAGCGCGTCTTCGAGCTGCTGGACGCCGACGAGCAGACGCCGGACCCGGTGGCGCCCGTGCGGCTCGACCGACCGGTACGCGGGCGCGTCGCGTTCGAGCACGTGTCCTTCCGCTACGAGCCGGGCACGCCGCTCATCGAGGACCTCAGCGTGGTGGCCGAGCCGGGGCAGACCGTGGCGATCGTCGGACCGACCGGCGCGGGCAAGACGACGCTCGTCAACCTGGTGATGCGGTTCTACGAGGTCGACGCGGGCCGCATCACGCTCGACGGCGTCGACACGCGCGACCTCACGCGCGACGAGCTGCGCGGCCAGATGGGGATGGTGCTGCAGGACACGTGGCTGTTCGGCGGCACGATCGCGGAGAACATCGCGTACGGCGTCGACGGCGCGACGCGCGAGGAGGTCGTCGAGGCGGCCGTCGCCACGCACGTCGACCGCTTCGTGCGGACCCTGCCCGACGGCTACGACACGGTGCTCGACGACGAGGGCGGCAGCGTGTCGGCGGGGGAGAAGCAGCTGCTGACGATCGCGCGCGCCTTCCTCGCCGACCCGGTGATCCTCATCCTGGACGAGGCGACGTCGTCGGTCGACACGCGCACCGAGGTGCTCGTGCAGCAGGCGATGGGCGCGCTGCGGACCGGCCGCACGTCGTTCGTCATCGCGCACCGCCTGTCGACGATCCGCGACGCCGACGTCATCCTCGTCATGGAGGAGGGGCGCATCGTCGAGAAGGGCTCCCACGACGACCTCCTGGCGGCCGGCGGGGCCTACGCGCGGCTCTACGCGAGCCAGTTCGCGGCCGCGACCGCACCCGTGGACTGAGCGGGCGGGCCCGCCGCGCACGCACGCGGGACCGGCGCGCCGTTTGTGCGGGTCGACGGCGGCGGCGATGCTGTGCCCGTAACGATTCGAGGAGGACCACGTTGTCGACCACGCCCGCCCAGCCCGCCCGCGCCGACGCCCCGGTCGTCGCCGACCCGGCGCTGCGTCACCGCGTCCGCAGCCTCAGGGTCCGCCTCACCGACGCCGCAGGCCGTCCGCTCGCCGGGGCGCGCGTGCGGGCCGAGCAGCGGTCCCACGCCTTCTGGTTCGGCAACATCGGCTTCGACGAGGTGCAGCGCGCGGCCGCCGCCCTGCCGGGCGGCACGTCGCTGACGCCGCAGGAGGACGAGCTGCTGGCCCGCCTCGACGAGCTGTACCTGGACGTCTTCAACCAGGCCACCCTGCCCTTCTACTGGGGCACGTTCGAGCCCGTGCAGGGTGAGCCGCGCACCGCGGCCCTGCGCGCCGCCGCGCAGCACTACGTGGACCGCGGTGTCGCCGTGAAGGGCCACCCGCTCGTGTGGCACACCGTCCAGCCGGACTGGCTCAAGCCGCTGCCGGACGACGAGGTGCTCCGCCTGCTGCGCGCCCGCGTGCAGCGTGACGCGGGCGAGCTCGCCGGTCTCGTGGACGTCTGGGACGCCATCAACGAGGTCGTGATCATGCCGGTGTTCGACAAGGACGACAACGCCGTCACGCGCGTCGCCGCGACCGTCGGGCGCATCGGCATGATCCGCCTCGCCTTCGACGAGGCCCGCGCCGCGAACCCGGACGCGATGCTGCTGCTCAACGACTTCGACATGTCCGAGGACTACGAGCACCTCGTCGAGGAGGCCCTCGCCGCCGGCGTCCGCATCGACGCGCTCGGGCTGCAGAGCCACATGCACCAGGGCGCCTGGGGCCGCGACAAGACGCTCGACGTGCTCGAGCGCTTCTCCCGCTTCGGCCTGCGCATGCACTTCACGGAGACGACGCTCCTGTCCGGCGACCTCATGCCGGCCCACTACGACGACCTCAACGACCACCAGGTCGACGAGTGGCCGTCGACGCCCGAGGGCGAGGAGCGGCAGGCCCGCGAGGTCGAGGAGCACTACCGCACGCTGCTGGGGCACCCCATGGTCGACGCGGCCACGTACTGGGGCCTGTCCGACCACGGCATGTGGCTCAACGCGCCGGGCGGGCTCGTGCGCGCCGACGGCACGCCGAAGCCGGCGTACGACACGCTGCGCGGGCTCGTGAAGGGCGAGTGGTGGCTCGGCGCGACCGACGTCACCGCCGACGCCGACGGCGCCGTCGAGCTGCGCGGGTTCGCCGGGCGCTACACGGTCGAGGTCGACGGCGTGCGCCACGACGTCGAGCTGCCCGCCGCGGGCGGTGACGCGCAGACCGAGGTGGTCGTGGGCCGGTGAGCACCGTCGGGCACCGGCTGGTGCGTGACCCGCTCACGCTCGGGCTGTACACGCCGTTCGTCGTCTGGGGCTGGCTGCTGTACAGCTTCAACCCCAGCGTCCCGCTGCTCGCCGACGAGCTCGGCGTCAGCGCGGCGCAGGCCGGCCTGCACGGCACCGCGATGGCCACCGGCGGGCTCGTCGCGGCACCGCTGATCCCGCGGGCCGCGGCACGGCTCGGGCGGCGCACGACGCTCGTCGTGGCGGCGCTCGTCGTCGCCGGGGGCCTCGCCGGGCTGCTGCTGGGGCGCAGCCTGCCGGTGACGCTGACCGGCATGCTCGTGACGGCGGTCGGCGGGAACCTGCTCATCGCGACGGCGCAGGTCGCCCTGGCGGCGCACCACGGGCCGACGGCGTCCGCCGCGATCACCGAGGCGAACGGGGTCGGGTCGGGCGTCGGCCTGCTCGGGCCGCTGGCCGTCGGCGCGTCGGTCGCGATCGGCTGGGGCTGGCGTGCGGGGGTCGTCGTGACGGCCGTGCTGGGCGTCGCGACGGCGGTGCTGGTCGCGCGCCTGCCGCGGTCGCCCGCGCTCGAGCGGCCCGCGCCGGCCGGGCCACCCGGCGCGGCCGGCGGGGCGGGACGCGCGGGCGTCACGACGCCGGCACCTGCGCGCGGGGTGCGGGCGTCGACGTTCTTCCTCGCCGCGCTCGTCGCCGCGACGTCCCTCGAGTTCGCGACGACGTTCTGGGCGACGGACCTCGTGCTCGAGCGCACGTCCGCCGGCGCGGGCATCGCCACGGCGACGACCGCCGGGCTCGCCGCCGGCATGACGGCCATGCGGTTCGTCGTCGGCCCGCTCTCGCTGCGCGTGCCGCCGGCGACGCTGCTCGCCGCCTCGTTCGTCATCTCGGTCGGCGGGTGGGCGGTGCTGTGGACGGCGACGAGCACGGCGGTCGCGCTCACCGGGCTCGTCGTCGCGGGCTTCGGCTACGGCGCGCAGTACCCGCTGTCGGTCGCGCTGCTGCTCGCGGCGTCGCCGGGGCGGCGCGACCGCGCGCAGTCGCACGCCACGCTCGCCGGCGCGCTCGCCGTCGGCGTGGCGCCGTTCGCGCTCGGCGCCGTCGCCGACCAGGTCGGCAGCCACCAGGCGTTCGTCCTCGTGCCCGTGGTCGCCGGGGTCGGGCTCGTCATGGCGCTGCTGGGCGGGCGCGCGGTCCGACGCACCCGGGCGTCCCTGGGAGGATCGACGCCGTGGCACGACCCGACCTCCGCCCCGTCACCGACCGCGACGACCCCCGCCTCGCCGACTACGTCCGCCTGACCGACGTCGCGCTGCGCCGGCGGCTCGAGCCCGAGCAGGGCCTGTACATCGCCGAGAGCTCGACCGTGCTGGGGCGGGCGCTGCGCGCGGGGCACCGCCCGCGGTCGGTGCTCCTGGCGCCGCGCTGGCTCGGTGACGTCGAGGCGATGCTCGCCGGGCTGCCGGGGGACGACGTGCCCGTGTACGTCGCCGACGAGCCGGTGCTCGAGGCGATCACCGGCTTCCACGTGCACCGCGGCGCGCTCGCGGCGATGCACCGGCCGGTGCTGCCGTCCGTGGCCGACGTGCTCGCCGGGGCGCGCGACGGCGCGGGTGCGCGGCGCGTGGCGGTGCTCGAGGACGTCGTCGACCACACGAACGTCGGCGCCGCCTTCCGGTCGGCGGCCGCCCTCGGCGTCGACGCGGTGCTCGTGACGCCGCGCTGCGCGGACCCGCTCTACCGGCGGTCGGTGCGGGTGTCGATGGGGACGGTGTTCCAGGTGCCGTGGACGCGGGTCGACCCGTGGCCCGAGGGCGTCGACGCGCTCCGGGGGCTGGGGTTCGTGGTCGCGTCCCTCGCGCTGTCGGACGACGGGATCACGCTCGACGAGCTCGTCGCCGACCCGCCCGAGCGGCTCGCGCTCGTCCTCGGTGCCGAGGGCCACGGGCTGAAGCCGTCGACGGTCGCCGCCTCGGACGTCGTCGTGCGGATCCCCATGGCCGGCGGCGTCGACTCGCTGAACGTCGCGGCGGCCGCGGCGGTGGCGTTCTGGGCGACGCGTCCGACGTCTCACCCGGGTGGAAAGCGGACGGACGGGTAGAAGCCGGGCACGCATGCGCACGACCCTCGGGGTGACGTCGGCGCCGGTGTCGACGCACACCAGGGGGAACACATGCGCGCTCGTCCCGTCCTGCCCGTCCTCGCCCTCGCCGCCGCCGCCGCCGTCCTGGTGGCACCACCCGCGTCCGCCGCTCCTCCGCAGCCCGCCTGCGGCGACACGCTCACCGTGGACACCGCGCTGCGCGCCGACCTCACCTGCCTGGCCGGGCCCGGCCTGCGGCTCGCGGCCGGCGTCACGCTGGACCTGCGCGGGCACACGCTGCGCGGTCCCGGCGACGGCGTGGGCGTCGAGGTGGCGTCCGCGGGGGCGGTCCGCGTCCGCAACGGCACCGTGACCGGGTGGGGCGCCGGCCTGCGCACCTACGGGGTGGAGGACGCGGGGACAGGCCCGCTCACGGTGGACCGGATGCGCTTCCGGGACAACGTCGACGGGCTCGACGTGTCCGCCACGCAGCTCGGCGAGTGGGCGAAGCCGACGACGATCACGCGGTCGACGGTCACCGGCAGCAGCGACGCCGCCGTGGAGGCCGCCTGGTCCGTGCCGGTGACGATCGACCGGACGACCCTCGCCGACAACCGGTTCGGGCTGCGGGCGGACGGGGGCGACACGGTCGTCACCGGTTCGCGCTTCCTGCGCCACGAGCGTGCGATCAGCGTGTACGAGGGGTCCGTGGACGTGCGGGACACCGCGTTCGACGACAACGCGACGGGGATCACCGCCGCGAGCGTCGCGGTGGTGACGGTCGCGGGCAGCAGGTTCACGGGGTCGGAGACCGCCGTCGACGGCTCGTGGGCCTTCCTCGACGTCGCGGGCTCGCGGTTCACGGCCAACACCACGGCCGTCCTCATCGGCACCTACGGCGCGTCCGTCGACGGCAGCACGTTCCGTGCCAACGGGACCGGGGTCGCGCTCGGCACCCCCGCCGGGACCGGGAGCGTCACGGGCAACGTGTTCCGCCTCAACGGCGACGGCATCCGGCTGGACCCGGGCGACGCGGGCATCGAGGTCGGCGGGAACGACGTGCGACGCAGCACCGGCTGGGGCATCTACGCGCCCGGGGTGACCGACCTGGGCGGCAACGTCGCGCGCGGGAACGGCAACGAGCCGCAGTGCGTGGGCGTCGTGTGCGACGGGACGCCGCAGTCCTGATCCGCGCCGTGCCGGCGTGGAGGTCGTCAGGCGAGCCCGAGCCCCTCGACGACCTCCACGCCCGGTGCCCGTGCCAGCAGCGCACCGGGCAGCGCGATCTTCGACCGCCGCAGCCCGCTGCCGACGACCACGACGCCGCCGAGCGCGGGGTGGTCGGTGGCGACCGCCGCGTCGGCGAGCACGCGGTAGCCGACCGGCAGCCCCAGCGGGGTGATGCCGCCGTACTCCATGCCGGACTCGGCGGTGGCCCGGTCCATCGGCAGGAACGACGCCTTGCGCACGTCGAGCAGCCGCTTGACGGCGTTGTTGACGTCGGCGCGCGTCGTGGCGCGCACGAGCGCGGCGGCGACCTTCTCCTCGCCCGCGCGGCGCCCTGCGACCAGCACGCAGTTGACCGACGCCTCCAGCGGGAGGTCGTACGCCTCCGTCATCGCCGCGGTGTCCGCCAGGTCGGGGTCGATGGCCGTGACGAGCACCGCGTCGGCGACGGCCGGGTCCGCGTCCGCCCACGCGCGGACGGCGGCGGCGGTCGGGTCGGCGAGCAGGTCGGGGCGGTCGACGGCACGCTCCCACGTGAGCGAGCCGAGCGTCGTGGTCGTCATGCGAGGCAGGGTAACCGGCGGCACCGACGGGCCGGCGCCCGACCGATCGACGCCGCCGGTCAGCGCTGGTAGGTCGCCATGAGCACGCCGCGGGCGAGCGTGTGGAAGACCAGGGTCGCGCTCGCCGCGCCCGGGGGCGTGTCCGGCGTCAGGCCGAGGTCGTCGGTGTCGAGCGCGTGCACGGCGACGTAGTACCGGTGCACCTGGTCCCCGGGCGGCGGCGCGCTGCCGCGGTACGCCGCGACGCCGTCGTCGCCGCGCAGCTGGAACGCCCCGGCGGGCAGGCCCACGCCGTCCTCGGTGCCGACTCCCCGCTCGAGCGTCGTCACCGACGCCGGGATGCCCAGCACGGTCCAGTGCCACCACCCCGCCACGCCCGGCGCGTCCGGGTCGAACACGTTCACCGCGAACCCGCGCGTGCCCGCCGGGAACCCCGACCACGACAGCTGCGGCGACACGTTCTCGCCGGCGTCGGTGTTGGTGTGCACGTCGGGGACGCGCTCGCCGTGCACCCAGTCCGTGCTCGTCACGGTGAACGCGGGGACGGCGGGCAGGAGCGCGTACGGCTCGGGGGCGACGGGACGGGTCAGCGACGCGGGCACGGTGACCTCCGGGTGGGCCCGGCGCCGGTCGCCGGGCGGTCCCGCCCATCCTCACCGGCGGTGGCGGGCCGCGCACGCGCGGATGCGGTAGACCCGTGCCGTGAGCGACGTCCCCGTGCTGCTGGTGCTGGACCTGCTCGGCACGTTCGCGTTCGCGCTGAACGGTGCCCTGGTGGCGGTGCGGGTGGCGCGCGTGGACCTGGTCGGCGTCGTGACGCTGGGGATCATCACCGGCGTCGGCGGCGGCATCGTGCGCGACGTCCTGCTCGACGCGCTGCCGCCCGCGTCCTTCCGCGACGGGCGCTACCTCGCGGCGGCCGCCGCCGGCGGGGTGCTCGCGTTCCTGTTCGGTCGGGGCCTGCAGCGCTTCCAGCGCCCCATCGACGTGCTCGACGCCGCCGGGCTGGGCCTGTTCGCCGTGACGGGTGCGGGGAAGGCGCTCGCGCTCGGTGCCGGGCCGGCGCAGGCCGTCATCCTCGGGGTGGTGACCGCGGTCGGCGGCGGCACGATGCGCGACGTCCTCGTCCGCCGCGTGCCCGTCGTGCTCACCAGCGAGCTGTACGCGATCCCGGCGCTGGTCGGCGCGACGCTCGCCGTGCTGGCGGCGGCGGGCGGCGTCGACGAGGTGCTCGGTGCGCCCGCGGCGCTCGGGGCCGCGCTCGCGTGCTTCGCCGTGCGGATGGTCGGTCTGCACTACGGTCTCGATGCCCCGCGACCCCCGGGCGCGTGGGACGCCGGCGCACGCGCGGACGACCCGGACCGCTGACGCGGACGGTCGCGCAGGAGCGCCCCGCCTGCCCCGGGCGGGCGTCGCACGAGCGGCGCAGCCGGATTGACACCCCCGTCGGTGTCGGCGTCTACTGGCATGATCGAACACGTGTTCGAACGGCCCGCGCGGGTCGGTGCCAGGACGGGTGTGCGGAGGTGGCGTGGTGGCGGTCAGCACCGCGGAGCGGGTCGAGCGGGCGCGTGCGGCGCTCGCCGCCGCCGAGCAGCGCACCGGGGCCCGGGCGGTGCGCACGCAGCCCGCGCCCGCGTGGCCGGTGCCCGCGCTGCGGCCCGAGGGGCACGACGACGGACGGCACGAGGTCGGACGGCACGAGGTCGGACGGCACGAGGACGGACGACGCGGCGGCGGGGGGCGCGGCGTCGTCGAGGCGCGCGGCCTGGTGGAGGTGCACGGCCTCGCCGGTGCGCGCGCCGCGGACCGGTCGGTCGTCGGCGCAGGGGGCGTCGACGACCGACCGGGGCCGGACGACCGGCCGCCGGCGCCCGGCGCCCCGGCGACGGGCGTGCCGGTGGTGCGCCGCACGTCGCTGCTCACCTCGGAGCGGCCGCCGCTGCCCGTGCCCCCGGCGCTCGCGGACGTCCTGCCGGACGGGCTGCGGCGCGGTGCGACGACCGCGGTGCTGGGGTCGACGTCGCTCGCGCTGGGCGTGCTCGCGCACGCCTGCTCGGGCGGCGCGTGGGCGGTCGCGGTCGGGCACCCCGACCTCGGCCTGCTCGCGGCCGCGCAGGCCGGCGTCGACCTCGCGCGCTTCGCCGCCGTGCCCGACCCGGGTGCGGACACCGCGACGGTGCTCGGCGCGCTGCTCGACGGCGTGGACGTCGTGCTCGTCGGGCCGGGTGCCGTGCTCACGGACGCGGACCGGAGGCGGCTGTCCGCCCGGGCGCGCGAGCGTGGGTCGGTGCTGCTGCCGACCGTCGCGTGGCCGGGGGCCGCGGTGGTCCTCACGGTCGAGCAGGCCCGCTGGACCGGTGTCGGCACGGGCGACGGCCGGCTGCGCACGCGCGAGCTGCGCGTGCGCCGCACGGGCCGGGGGACCGCCGCCGTGCCGCACGCCGTGGACGTCGTGCTGCCGTTCGGCCCGCCCGGCGACGGCGCCCCGACCGGCCCGGGGCGCACGCGCACGCCGGACGAGCGGCGCACCGGCCTGCGGCTGGTGGGCTGATGACCACGCGCACGACGGTCGTCTGGGTGCCGGACTGGCCGGTGGTCGCCGCCACCGCCGCCGACGACGTCCCCGGGCACCTGCCCGCCGCGGTGCACGACGGGCGGCGCGTCACCGCGGTGTCCGCGCTCGCACGCGCCGAGGGCGTGCGACGCGGCATGCGCCGGCGCCAGGCGCAGGGCTGCTGCCCCGAGCTCGTGCTGCTCCCCGCCGACGACGCCCGCGACGTGCGGCTGTTCGAGCCGGTCGCCGCCGCGGCCGAGACCGTCGTCGCGGGCGTGGAGGTCGTGCGACCCGGGCTGCTCCTGCTGCCCGCCGACGGCGCCAGCCGGTACCACGGGTCGGAGGAGGCGCTCGCGGAGCGGCTCGTCGACGCGGTGGCGCGGGGGACGGGCCACGAGTGCGGCGTCGGCACCGCCGACGGGCTGCTGGCCGCGGTGCTCGCGGCGCGCACGGGCGCGGTCGTGGAGCCCGGCGCGTCGCCGGTGTTCCTCGCCCCGCACGGCGTGACCGAGCTCGTGCACGCGACCGTGACGCCCGAGGCCGCGGTCGAGGTCGCCGGCCTCGTCGACCTGCTGCACCGGCTCGGCCTGCGCACGCTCGGGGCGTTCGCCGCGCTGCCGCCCGGGGACGTGCACGCCCGGTTCGGCCGGCTCGGCACGTGGGCGCACACGCTCGCGCGCGGGCTCGACGAGCGTCCCCCGGCGCGCCGGCGCCCCGAGGCGGACCTCGAGGTGGCGACCGCGCTCGACCCGCCCGTCGAGCGGGTCGACGCCGCGACGTTCGCCGGGCGCCGCCTGGCGGAGGAGCTGCACGACGAGCTCGTCGCGCGGTCCGTCACGTGCGGCCGCCTGCAGGTCAGCGCGCGCACCGACGACGGCGTCGACCTCGTGCGCACCTGGCGCACCGACGTCGGCGGCTGGGGCGGGCTGACGCCCGCGCGCATCACCGACCGCATCCGCTGGCAGCTCGACGGGTGGCTCACCGCGACGGCGGCGGCGACCGCGCGGGACCGACGCCGTGCCGCGCGCGTCGCCGGAGCGGGCCGTCCGCGGGCCGGCGGTGACCTGCTCGACCTGCTCGACGTCGCCGACGCCCCGGCCGTCGAGCCCGAGGACGAGCACGCGGTCGCGCTCGTGCGGCTCGTGCTCACCGCGCTCGACGTCGCACCCGCCGGGGCGGAGCAGACCCGCCTGTGGGGCGGCCCCTCCGGCGGGGACCTGCGCGCGCACCGGGCGCTCGAGCGCGCCCAGGGCATCGTCGGCGGCGCGGGCGTGCTGACCGCGACGCTGCAGGGTGGTCGCGACGCGCGCGACCAGGTGCACGTGCGCCCGTGGGGCGAGCAGAGCGCACCGCCGCGCGAGGCCGCGCTGCCGTGGCCCGGGCGGCTGCCGGACCCCGCCCCGGCGACCGTGCTGACCGCGCCCGTGCGCGTCGACGTGCGCGACGCCGCCGGACAGCCCGTCGGCGTCGACCGCCGCGGACGCCTGAGCGGCCCGCCGACGACGGTGCGCCGGTCACATATACACATCTCCGAGCCCACGAGAATCATACGCCGATCG
>NZ_JBFTEP010000055.1:0-22716 GCF_047229365.1 Cellulomonas pasadenensis
GCGCGCGCGTCCCGGCGTCGTGGCCCGGGCCCACGACGGCGACCTCGCGGGGCCCGTCGAGCAGGGCCTCGGCCGTCGCGAGCGCCCACCCCGCGGCGCGCGGGTAGCGCAGGGCCAGCTGCAGCGGCACGCGCAGCGCGGCGAGCGCGGCCTCACGGTGCTCGAGGGAGCCCGTGGCCGCGGCGAGCGTCACGAGCGCGGCCGCGGCGGCCGGCTGGCCGCCGGGCGTGGGGCCGTCGGTCGGGTCCTGGGGGCGGCGCAGCGCGCCGAGCACCGCGTCGGTCTCGTCGTCGGCCGTGTCGTAGAACCCGCCCTCGCCGTCGGGGAAGTGGGCGAGCACGGTGTCGAGGAGCCGGCGTGCGCGCGTCGACCACTCCGCCTCGCCCGTGACCGCGGACAGCGCGAGGTACCCCTCGGCGACGTCGGCGTAGTCCTCGAGCACGCCGGGCGCTCCCCCGGCGACGCCGTCGCGCGACGTGCGCACGAGCCGGTCGCCGTCGGGCGCGGACCGGGTGTGCAGGTCGGCGAGCAGGCGCGCGCACCGCCGGGCCGCGTCGACCCAGTCCGGGCGGTCGAGCAGCGCGCCCGCCTCCGCGAGCGCGGCGACGGCGAGGCCGTTCCACGCGGAGACGACCTTGTCGTCGCGGGCCGGCCGTGGTCGCTGCTCGCGCGCCTCGCGCAGGCGGGCACGCACGGCGTCGAGGCGTGCGACGTCGGCGGGCTCGTGCTGCCGCTGGAGCACGGACGCACCGTGCTCGAACGTGCCCTCGTCCGTCACGCCGAGCACGTCGGCCGCCCAGGCGCCGTCGTCGTCGCCGAGGACGTCGCGCAGCTGCGCGGGCGTCCACGCGTAGAAGGCGCCCTCGCGGCCCTCGCTGTCGGCGTCGAGCGCGGACGCGAACCCGCCCTCCGGGGTGCGGAGCTCGGCGAGGAGCCAGTCCGCGGTCTCGACGGCGACGCGGCGGTCGAGCGGGTCGGCCGTCAGGCGCCACGCGTGCAGGTGCACGCGCAGGAGCAGCGCGTTGTCGTACAGCATCTTCTCGAAGTGCGGCACGGTCCACGTCGCATCGACGGAGTAGCGGGCGTACCCGCCGGCCAGCTGGTCGTACATGCCGCCGCGGGCCATGGCGTCGAGCGTGCGGCGGGCCATGGCGAGGGCGTCCGCGTCGCCGGTGCGCGCGTGGTGGCGCAGCAGCCACTCGAGGACCATCGACGGCGGGAACCTGGGCGCCCCGCCGAAGCCGCCGTCGCGCTCGTCGTACGTGGCGCCCAGCGCGCCGAGCGCGCGGGCGACGACGCGCTCGTCGACGAGGTCGGGGCCGTCGGCGGCGGCCGGCGGCCGGCGGCCGAGGGCGTCGGCGATGCCGGCGGCGCTGGAGACGACCTCGTCGCGACGCGTCCGCCACGCCGCCGCGAGCGCGGCGAGCACCTCCGGGAAGGACGGCACCTGCTGCACCCGCCGGGGCGGGAAGTACGTGCCGCAGAAGAACGGCCGGCCGTCGGGTGTGGTGAAGACCGTCATGGGCCAGCCGCCGCTGCCCGTCATCGCCTGCGTGGCGGACATGTACACGGCGTCGACGTCGGGGCGTTCCTCCCGGTCGACCTTCACGCAGACGAAGTGCTCGTTCATGAACGCCGCCGTCGCGGGGTCCTCGAAGGACTCGTGCGCCATGACGTGGCACCAGTGGCAGGCGGCGTACCCGACCGAGACGAGCAGCGGCACGTCGCGGCGGCGGGCCTCGGCGAACGCCTCGTCGCCCCACTCCCACCAGTCGACGGGGTTGTCGGCGTGCTGGAGGAGGTAGGGGCTGGTGGCGGCGGCGAGTCGGTTCGGCACCGGTCCAGCGTGGGTCAGGGTGGCGCGCGGTGCATCCGGGTGGGCGGGTCGGTGTCGCCGGCCCCGCGGCGGGCCGTCGCCTCAGGGTGCACCGGTGGCGGCGCGCCGCACGGCGCCCGGCGGACGCCCGGTCTCGCGGGAGAACGCGCGGCTGAAGGCCGCCTCGGACTCGTACCCGGTCGCGGCGGCGACCCGCGCGACGGTCTCGCCCTGGCGCAGGCGGTCCTCGGCGACGTGCATGCGCCAGCGGGTCACGTAGGTCATCGCGGGCACGCCGGCGACGGCGGTGAAGCGCTCGGCGAAGGCGGACCGGGACAGGGCGGCGTGCCGGGCCAGCGCGGCGACGGTCCACGGCGCGGCCGGGTCGGCGTGCACGGCGGCGACGGCGCGCCCGACGTGCGGGTCGCGCAGCGCGGCGAGCCACCCGGTGGTGTCGTCCTGGGTGTCGATCCACGCGCGCACGGCCTGCACGACGAGCACGTCCGCCAGGCGCGTGGTGACGGCCTCGCCACCGGGTCGCGCGTGCTCGACCTCGGCGGTCATGAGCCGCAGCGTGTCGGCCACCCACGGCGAGCGCCCGGCGGGCACGTGCACCACCGGCGGCAGGAGGGCGAGCAGGTGCCGGGACGCGGGCCCGTCGACCGCGAGGATGCCGCACACGAGCAGAGTGCGCGGTCCGGGACCGTCGTGGCGCAGCACCGAGTACTGGTCGGTGACGTACTCCTGCGGCAGCGTGTCGACGCGGCCGAGGGACGGCACGCCGGGAGCGCTGCGCAGCACGTGCCCCCGGCCGTGCGGCACGAGGGCGAGGTCGCCCGCGCGCAGGTGCACGGACGTGCCGTCGACGTCGACGTGGCACTCCCCCGCCGTGACGACGTGGAAGCTCACGCACGCACCGAGCGCGGGCATGTCGACGGCCCACGGGGCGGCCGCCTCGGTCCGGGAGTAGAAGAGCCCGGTGACGCGCAGCCGGTGCAGCGCGGCACCGACCGGGTCGGCGATGCTCCACGGGCCCGGCCCGCCGGGCTGCAGCGGCCCCGGGCCGCCCGCGGGCCGGACGGGCGCTGACGGCACGGTCGTGGTCACCGCGCAATCCTCCCGCCGCTCCGGACGATCGGCAATGTCCGGGCGACGTCCGATGGTTCCGCGTCCACCGCCGTCGGGGTGGGATGGACGTGTCCGGGCGCGACCCGGGGACGACGGAGGTCGACATGCGGGTGCTGGTGGTGGGTGCGACGGGTGGGTCCGGGCGGGCGGCGGTGGCGGCGCTGGTGCGGGCGGGCCACGAGGTGACGGCGCTGTCCCGGCACGGGGCGGCGCTGCACGGGCGGGGCGTGCGGGGGGTCGACGGCGACGCGACGGACCCGGCGACCGTCGACGCGCTGGTCGCGGGGCAGGACGCGGTGGTGGTGACGCTCGGCATCAGCGAGGACGCGCTGCGGGTGCGGCTGCGCGGCCCGCGCGGCACGGCGCCGGACGTCCGTTCGCGCGGCACCGCGGTGGTGGTGGACGCGATGCGGCGGCACGGCGTGCGGCGCCTCGTCGTGCAGACGTCGTACGGCGTGGGGTCGAGCCGTGCGCGGCTGCCCCTCGCGTCGCGCGTGATGTTCGCGCTCCTGCTGGCCCCGCAGATCGCGGACACGCAGCGGCAGGCGGACCTGGTGCACGCGTCCGGCCTCGACTGGGTCGAGGTGCAGCCGGTGAACCTCACGGACGACGACGTGGCGGTGCCCGCCGTCGTGGCGCACGACGACCGCACGGCGTCGATGCGGGTCGCGCGCCGGCAGGTCGGCGACGTCCTCGCGGCCGCGGTGGAACGCGACGACGTGGTGGGCCGGGTGCTCGCGGTGTCGCACGACGCACGCCGGCGGGTCGTCGCCGGGCAGGTGCTCGACGGGGCATGACCACGGGCGCGTCAGGACTCCGCCAGGACGCGGCACCCGGGCGTCACGGGTCCGTCACCACGCAGGTCTCCCCCGCCGGTTGCGGCCGACGCACGCGCTCGTAGCGTGGACGACGCGCGGTCCGGCACCCGACCGCGTGCACGTCACCGCCCGCGGGCCGCGACCGGCACCGCGGGCCCGACCGCAGGGAGGCACCCATGGCGACAGGCGAGACCGGCTTCGACGACGTCACCTTCGACCTCATCTCCGTGCAGTACCACTCGCTCAAGGCGGGGCACGACTACGGGCAGTACGTGCGCGACGCCCGGAACGCGGGCAAGGAGGAGATCGCCGCGTTCTTCGAGCAGGTCATGCGCGAGGACTCCGAGCGCGCGCAGCGCTGCCACCAGTTCCTCGGCGAGCTGACGCAGCACGGCACGGACGCGACGTCGCCGCAGGGCGACGCCTGACGCGTGCCGCACGCGGCCCGGCCCCGTCACGCACCCGGGGCCGGGTCGCGCCCCCACCGGGCGGCCCACCGGTCCCACGGCGGCAGCACGCGCCAGTGCCTGCCGAGCGTGCGGAACGCGCGACCGAACCGCGGCGCCCACTGCCGCCCCAGCCGCACGGAGCGCGCCGACACGCCCACCGACCACCCGCGGTCCACGACGACCCGCGCACGCGCTCCGAGCGCGAGCGCCAGGTCCAGGTCGTCGTGGACGTCGTCGACGCGCGTCACGGCGTCGCGCACGCGCCGCCAGTCGTCGGCGCGGAAGGCCATCGAGGACCCCCACAGCACGGGGTGGCCGGCCCCGAGGTGGCCGAGCACGTAGTAGGCGCCGAGGTACAGGCGGGCGACGCGTCGGCCCCACGCACCCGGCAGGTCGAAACGGCCCGTGCCGGTCACCGCGTCGACGCGGGGGTCGGCGAGGACGTGCAGCGCGTGCGCGACCCAGTCGTCGCCCGGCCGCGTGTCCGCGTCGAGGCGCAGCAGGACGTCGCCGCGGGCGGCGTCGTACCCCGCGGCGGCGGCGGCCGGGATGCCGACGCGCGGCTCGGGCACGACGCGCGCACCCCACCGCCGTGCGACGTCCGCGCTGCCGTCGCGGGACGCGTTGTCGACCACGACGACCTCGTCCGGCGGCACCGTCTGCACGGACAGCAGCCGCAGGCACGCGTCGAGGTGCGCGGCGTCGTCACGCACGGGCACGACGACCGACACGACCGGCCGGTCGGCGGTGTCCGGGGCGTCCGGCGTCGGACGGGGACGGGTGGTGCTCACGCTGCTCCTCCGGTCACGGGCACGCCGGTCCGGCGCGTCCTGGGGGCATGGTGCCCGGCGGACCCTCCCACAGCGAACGCGCGGCGCACCGGAGCGCCCGTGCCGGGTCGGACACGCGTCCACCGCGGCCGGACGCGTGTCCACGCTCCAGGTGCGGTCCGCCGGGGCCGTGGTGAGACTGGCAGGACCACCGCGCGTCGAGGAGATGGCGCGTGCCGGGGTGGTCCCGTACGCCGGGACGGCCCGACGCCAGCGAGAGGGAGCCACATGTTCTTCCACCGCCAGGAGCTGCAGTTCCACGCCAAGCCCGAGAAGCCGGACGCCGTCTTCGCCCGCAAGCTGCAGGAGGTGCTCGGCGGCCAGTACGGCGAGATCACCGTCGCCATGCAGTACGGGTTCCAGTCCTGGAACGCGCACATCCCGGGCAAGTACCGCGACCTGCTGTACGGCATCGGCGCCGAGGAGTTCGGCCACGTCGAGATGCTCGCCACGATGATCGCCCAGCTGCTGGACGACGCCCCGCTCGGCGTCGTCGAGGGTGCGGCGCAGGACGACCCGACGGTCGCCGCGATCATCGGCGGCACGGACCCCCAGCACGCGATCGTCGCGGGCGCCGGCGCGCGTCCCGTGGACTCGAACGGGAACCCGTGGTCGGCGGGCTACGTCACCGCGAGCGGCAACCTGCTCGCCGACTTCACCGCCAACGCGAACGCGGAGATGCAGGGCCGCCTGCAGGTGGCCCGGCTCTACCACATGACCGACGACAAGGGCGTGCGGGACATGCTCGCGTTCCTGCTCGCCCGCGACACGATGCACCAGAACCAGTGGATCGCCGCGGCGAAGGAGCTGCAGGAGGAGGGCCACGAGCTCCTGCCCGTGCCCTCGAACTTCCCGCTCTCCAAGGAGCACCGCGACGTGTCGTACCAGTACATCAACTTCTCGAACGGCGAGCACGCCTCCGAGGGCAGCTGGGCGTCCGGCCCCACCCCCGACGGCAAGGGCGAGTTCACGTACGTCGCCGAGCCGCCGGCCGGTGTGCCCGCGCCGAAGCCGACGCGCCCGGACTCGCGCCTGTACGGCACGACCGACGTCCCGAACCCGGTCGAGAAGATCGCCGGCCGCGTGCAGGACAAGCTCCACCGCGAGTGACGGTGCGCGGACGACTGCTGGCCGTGGCGGCGCTCGGTGCGGGCGCCGCCACGGCGGTCGTGCTCCGGCGCGGCCGCACGGCCCTCGACGCACCCGGACGGGGCACGCTCGCCGTGACGGTGGCCCTGACGTCGGACGAGATCGACGCGCGGGCCGCCGGCCTGACCGACGAGGCCGCCGACGTCCTGCGGCGCGCGCGCCGCACCCCGGCCCCGGGCGACCGGGGCACCGAGCTGCGGGTCGACGCGGACGGCGGCGGCAGGGCGGCCGACCGGCAGGCGGTGCGCCTGCTCAAGCAGGAGCTCGAGACGGGATCCCGGATGCCCCCGGACGACCTGACGGGTCGCCCGCCGACCCCGCAGGGGCTCGTGCTCGACGCGGCGCTGCGCGCCGCCGGACGGGAGGGACGCCTGTGAGGGCGCTGCAGTGGACCGGGGTCAACGAGCTCAGCACGGGCGACGTGCCCGACCCGCGCGTCGAGCAGCCGTACGACGCGATCGTCAAGGTGACGGCGAGCGTGACGTGCGGCTCGGACCTGCACCTGCTCGGCGGGTACATCCCGTTCATGCGGCACGGCGACGTCATCGGGCACGAGTTCCTCGGCGAGGTCGTCGAGATCGGCTCGGGCGTGCGCGCTCGGCGGGTGGGCGAGCGCGTCGTCGTCAGCTCGTTCATCGCGTGCGGCAGCTGCTGGTACTGCCGGCAGCAGCTGTTCTCGCTGTGCGACAACGGCAACCGCAACCCGGCCGTCACGGAGACACTATGGGGCTCGGCCCCCGGCGGGTGCTTCGGCTACTCGCACGCGCTCGGCGGGTACGCCGGGTCGCACGCGGAGTACGTGCGCGTGCCGTTCGCGGACGTCGGCGCGTTCCCCGTGCCGGACGAGGTGCAGGACCTGCGGGCGCTGTTCGCGTCGGACGCCGCGTCGACCGGCTGGATGGGTGCGGCCGACCTCGGCGAGGTGGGCCCGGGCGACGTGGTGGCGGTGTGGGGCGCCGGCGGCGTCGGCCAGATGGCCGCACGGGCGAGCCAGATCCTCGGCGCGGACCGTGTGGTCGTGATCGAGACGGACCCCTACCGCCGGGAGGTGGCGCGCCGCGAGCTCGGCTGCGACGTGCTCGACCCGCAGGACGCGCTCGGCGAGGCGCTGCTCGAACTCACGGCCGGCCGCGGGCCCGACGTCTGCATCGAGGCGGTCGGCATGGAGGCGTCGGGGGCGACCGGCCCCCTGGCGGCGCTCGACAAGGTCACGCAGCTCGCGCGCGTGCAGACCGAGCGCATCACCCCGCTGCGCGAGGCCGTCTACCACTGCCGCAAGGGCGGGCGGGTCGCCGTGCTCGGCGTCTTCGCGGCGTGGGCCGACCGGTTCCCGCTGGGTGCGCTCATGAACAAGGGGCTGACCCTGCGGGGCGCGCAGATGCACGGGCAGAAGTACATCCCGACGCTGCTCGACCTCATGGCGCGCGGCGAGCTCACGCCCGAGTACCTCGCGACGCACGAGCTCGACCTGGAGGACGGCGCGGAGGCGTACCGCCTGTTCAAGGAGAAGGACGACGGCTGCCTGCGTGCCGTCCTGCGCCCGGGCGGCCTCTGACCGTCCCCCCGCGGCTCCGCGCACCGCCGGCACCACCCCGGCGTGCGCGGAGCCGCAGGTCGCGGCGCCGGCGCGCGCACGCCGACGCCCCGGTGGCGGGCTCGTGGGACCGGGGCCACGATGGGTCGCGCGTCGAGCCGCGGCGCACCGCGCGAGGGAACGAGAACGATGACCACGACGTCAGTGCCGACGGACGCACCGACCGGACCCACCACGACGCGCCCCATGCCGCTGCCGACGCCGCGCGGCCCGCTCGGCGAGGCTCTCCTGCGCCTGCTCACCGGCGCGTGCGCCGACGCGGACGAGCTGCACGCCGCGCTCGCCGCGGTCGTCGCCGCCCCGCCCGGCTCGTGGCTCGAGGACGACGACGTGCAGCTGGCCCTGCTGTGCCTCTACGAGCTGCACTACCGGGGGCTCGAGGGCGTCGACGACGCCTGGGAGTGGGACGTCGACCTGCTGACCGTGCGGGCGACCCTCGAGCGGCACGTCGAGGACGAGCTGCGCGCCCGCGTGCCCGTCCCCGACTGCGCGGACCGCACGCGCACCGGCGTCGCGGCCCGGCTGTTCCGGCTGACGGAGGAGGACGACTCCCCCAGCCTGTCCCGCTACGTGGCCCGCCGGGCCACCGAGGAGCAGGTGCGCGAGATGCTCGTGCAGAAGTCGGTGTACCAGCTGAAGGAGGCCGACCCGCACACGTGGGCCGTGCCCCGTCTCGGCGGGCGCGCCAAGGCGGCCCTGGTCGAGATCCAGGCGGACGAGTACGGCGGCGGCGACCCCGAGCGCATGCACCACGCGCTCTTCGCGTCCTCGATGCGGGGCCTGCGGCTCGACGACACCTACGGCCGCTACGTGGACCACGTCCCGGCCGCGACGCTGGCGTCCGCGAACGTGATGTCGCTGCTCGGCCTGCACCGCCGCCTGCGCGGCGCGGTGGTCGGGCACCTCGCGGCGTTCGAGATGACGTCCTCGCTGCCGAACCGCCTGTACGGCAACGGCCTGCGCCGGCTCGGGCACGACGACGAGGCCACCACCTGGTACTTCGACGAGCACGTCGCGGCCGACGCCGTGCACGAGCAGATCGCCGCCCGTGACCTCGCCGGCAACCTCGCCGAGGAGGAGCCCGCGCTGGTCGACGACGTGCTCTGGGGCGCCGCGGTGTGCCTCGCCGTCGAGGGCTGGGCCGGGGCGGGCACGATCGCGCGGTGGGAGGCCGGCGAGTCGTCGCTGCGCCTGCCCCTGTGAGCGCGGCGTGCGCACCGCAGCCGTCGTCGCCGCCGGCGTGACGCCGCAGCGGTCCGACCGCCCGCGCGTCGCCGACGCCGTCTACCTGCTCCCGCTGCGGACGGCCGAGCCCGCCGACCGGGAGACGTGGACGTACCTCGCGCGCGTGGTGCGCGTGGTCGACGTCGTCGTGGTGGACACCTCGCCGCCCGAGGTGGCCGACGTGCACGCCCACCACCTGCCGCCCGGTGTCCGGCACCTGCGTGCCGACCCGCCGCCACCGGGCGCGAACGGCAAGGTCGTCGCCGTGCGCCACGGGCTGCGGGCCACCCGGCACGAGCGCGTCGTGATCGCGGACGACGACGTGCGCTGGGACGTCGACGACCTCGTGCGGGCGCTGGGGATGCTCGACGGCGCCGACGTCGTGCGCCCGCAGAACGTCTTCGCGCCCACGCCCTGGCACGCGCGCTGGGACACCGGCCGCGCGCTGCTCAACCGCGCGCTCGGCGGGGACTGGCCCGGCACGCTGCTCGTGCGCCGGTCCGCGCTGCCGTCGCACGGCTACGACGAGCGGGTCCTGTTCGAGAACCTCGAGCTCGTGCGGACCGTCCGGGCGCGGGGCGGACGCGAGCACGTCGCGCTCGACGTGCTCGTCGAGCGCCGGCCCCCGACGACGCGCCGCTTCCTCGACCAGCGCGTCCGGCAGGCCTACGACAGCCAGGCCCAGCCGCTGCGGCTCGCGGTCGAGCTCGCGGTCCTGCCGCTGGTGCTCACCGCGCTCGCGCGCCGGCGGCCGCTGCTGCTCGGCGCGGGCGCGACGGTCGTCGTCACCGTCGCCGAGACCGGCCGGCGCCGCGCCGGCGGACGGTCCCGGTTCCCCGCGACCGCCGCGCTGTGGGCACCGCCCTGGTGCCTCGAGCGGGGCGTCTGCGCCTGGGCCGCCCTCGCGCTGCGCGCCGCCGGCGGCGTCCCCTACGCCGGCACCCGGCTGCGCCGCGCGGCGCACACGCCGCACGACCTCCGCCGCGCGGCGGACACCACCACCGACCCGAGGAGCACGACATGACGCAGGACCTGCCGCCGACGCCCGTGCCGGACGGCACGCCGGGGCGGAGGGGTGCCGGCCGTGCCGTGCGCACGCCGCCCGCGCGCGCGTCGGTGACGTTCTGCCCGGACGGGCCGGTGCTGGTGCGCGGCGACGTCGACCTGCGCGACGAGGACGGCAACGCGGTCGAGAAGCCGCGGCCCACGGTGGCGCTGTGCCGGTGCGGCGGCTCGGCGATCAAGCCGTGGTGCGACGGGACCCACAAGGTCAACGGGTACCGGTCGCTCGACTGACCGCACCGCGCTGACCTGCACGGGGACGCGGTCCGGGACGCGCGCGCCGTTTTGCTTCCCCGCCGCGGTTCGCCTACCTTCTTCCACCGGGTCAGGACACGGCCCACGGATTTTTCACCGACGGGGGTTCTCCTCACGTGTCCACGACCATCCGCGACGACCGCCCGGTCGGTCATGACGTCCCTGCCGCCCGCGCACCGCGCCTGCGCCACGTCCCCGGCGACGGCAGCTGGTGGTGGTCGCCGGAGTGCTGGGCGCTGTTCGGGTTCGACGAGGGCGACGTCGTCCTCACCACGGAGGTCGTGCTCGCGCACGTCGCCCCGGGGGACCGCGACCGGTGGTGGGCGACCTTCACGGGTGCCACCGAGCACCCTGTCCAGACCCGGTTCCGGCTGCGCGACGCCCACGGCGAGGTGCACCAGGTCGTGGCGGTGTGCCGCCGCGCGGCCGACGGGACGCTCGAGGCCGACCTCGTCGACGTGACGCGGCTCGTCGCGGCCGAGGGCAGCCGGCTCGCCACGACGCAGATCGCCGCGTCGGCCGCGTCGCGCGCGACCATCGAGCAGGCCAAGGGCCTCCTGGCGGCGACGTTCGGCGTGTCGCCGGAGACCGGCTTCGCACTGCTCCGTGAGGCGTCGATGCGCAGCAACGTCAGCCTGCGGACCATCGCGGAGGGCATCGTCCGGCACGTGGTCGACCGCAGGGTGCGCGTCGAGTCGCTCGCGGCGGGCCTCGAGCCGTTCCTGCTCGGTGTCGGCCCGGACGACGTGCTGGACGACGACCGCCGGGGCGGCGTCTGACCGACGCCGTCAGTCCGCGCGCGGCTCGAACGTCGACGCCCCCGGATCCACGCCGCCGACGGTCCGCACCATGTCGTGCGCCAGGTCACGCAGCTTGACGTTCCGTGCCTGCGAGGCGCGCCGCAGGACGTCCATCGCCTCCCGGGCGGAGCACCGGTTCTGCGCCATGACGATGCCGATGGCCTGGTCGATCACCGCGCGCGACTCGAGCGCCGCCTGCAGGTCCGCCGTCGTCGTCGCGAGGTCCACCAGGCGCAGCGAGTACTCCAGCACCCGGCCGAGGTCCGCGGCGAGCTTCTCCGCGCGGGCCACCGCCGCGTCGTCCCAGCAGTCCGCCTCCTCGGAGTAGACGTTGAGCGCGACCTGGACGTCCGGCTTCGCGCGCACCGGGAACGCGGCGGCGCAGACGAAGCCCTCCGCGACGGCGGCGTCCCGCCACCGCGGCCACCGGTCGTCGGACGCCACGTCGGGCACGAGGATCGTCACGTCGTCGTCCACGGACGACAGGCACGGCCCGGCGGCGTCGGCGTACTCCACCTCGTCGCAACGGCGGGCGCGCTCACCGGTCCACGCGACCGAGGTCGCGGGGCCGCCGCGCCCGCCGCGGCGCAGCGTCACGCTCGTCTCCCCCGCGGTGCCGGCGAGCAGGGCCGCGGACGCGTAGGCCACGGCCTCGAGGACGCCGTGCACGTCGGTGGCCTGCAGCAGGGTGGTGTGCAGGGCGTCCATCGCGTCGCCGACGGGGTCCTGCGCGCCTCCCCCCCGCTCCGTCGAGCGCTCGGACCCCTCGGTCATCCGGTCGCCGTCACGTTCTCGTACGCCCGCTGCGCGGACTGCTGTGCGTCGGCGAGCGCCTCCTCGGCCGTCGCCTCGCCCAGCAGGGCCTCGGTGACGGCGTTGTTGAGCGCGTTGCCGATCTCCTGGCCGGCCGGCGACGCGCCGAAGGTCTGCCCGTACTCCAGCACGTCGTAGTAGGTGGCGATCACCTGGTCGAAGCCGGGGTCGCCGGACTCGACCACCCAGCGGTCGCGGACCAGCTGGTCGGCCTCCGGGGAGCCCGTGAACAGACCCGTGTTGATGCCGCCGTCCTCCTCACGCGTCGCGGCGCGGGCCTCGCCCGCGGCCTCCCACGCGTCGAGCTCGGTGAGCTCGAGCATCCACGCGCACGCCGCGTCCGGGTTCTTCGCACCGGCCGGCACGACGAACGCCGTGCCGCCCGCGACGGAGAACGGCTGGCCCTCGGCGTCGCGGAACGGCACCGCGCGCAGCTGCACCTGGCCGACGTACGGGGAGAGCACGTTCGGGTACCACTGCGCGTTGACCTGCGCGGCGACCTGGTCGGTGACGTACTGGTTGGCGTCGCCGAACGTGTCGAAGGAGTCGGTGAACGACTTCACGGCCGCGTAGCCGCCCTGCGCGTCGGTGATCTGCTTGAGCATCTCGACGCCCGCGACGTTGCTCGGGTCGTCGAGGGTCGGGCGACCCTCCTCGTCGATGAGCTGCCCGCCCATGCCGAGCACCCACAGGCTCGCCTGGCCGGTGGCCACCGGGTCGAAGCCGAGCCGGGACGGGGTGCCGCCCTCCTCGGTGTACGTCGCCGCGACCGCCTGCAGCAGCACGTCCGGCTGCGACGTGTCGATCTGCTCGTCGGTGATGCCGGCGGCCTCGAGCACGCGCGTGTTCAGCAGGATCGCGGGCGGCTGGTAGAACTGCGGCACCGCCCACAGCTGGTCGTCCCAGCGCACGTCGTCGACGACGAAGTCGTAGAAGCGCTCGTCGGCCTGCACGCCGTGCGCGTCGTAGCAGGCGTCGAGGGGCTGGATGAGGCCCTGCGCGGCGTAGGTCGCGACGAACCGGCGGTCCATCTGCACGACGTCCGGCACCTGCCCGCCCGCGACGCGCGTCGTGAACTTCTGCGCGTCGAAGGACGTCTGGTCCATCGTGATCTCGACGTCGCCGAGCTGCTCCGCGGCGTACGCGAGGCGCGCCTCCCCGACGTCGTCGGCGTTGTCGAAGCCCCACGCGGCGAGCGCGCCCGTCGGCGCGGTGGTGAAGTCCGTCGGGCCGTCGCCGCCACCGGCCGCGCCGCCGCCACCCGGGCCGCAGGCCGCCAGCGTGGCGGCTGCCGTCGCGAGCGCGAGCCCGCCGAGCAGTGGTGCGCGTCGTGCGCCCCGTCGTGTGGTCCTCATCGGGTCACCCCTTGCGTCCGGTCGTCGCGATGCCGTCGACGAAGTAGCGCTGCCCGAAGGCGAACAGCGCGAGCATCGGCAGCGTCACCAGGAGGGACGCCACCATCACGTACTGGTAGTCGCCCTGACCGCCGGCGGTCGGGCTGTAGCGGGTCATCGCGTAGGCGATGCCCAACGGGGCCGTGAACTGCTCGACGCTGCCCGCGTTGAGGTAGATCAGGGCGGACTGCAGGTTGTTCCACGAGGCCTGGAACTCGAAGAGCAGCACGATGACGAACGACGGCACGGCGAGCGGCATGGCGATCCGCCAGAACTGCTTCCAGTAGCTCGCGCCGTCGATGAGGGCCGCCTCGAAGATCTCGCGCGGCAGGCCGAGGAAGAACTGACGCTGCAGGAAGATGTAGAACGCGGACCCGAACAGGTTCGCGCCCCACAGCGGCACCCACGTGCCGAGCAGGCCCGTCTCCTTCCAGATGAGGTAGACGGGGATCATCGTCACGGCGCCGGGCAGCATCATCGTGGCGAGCACGAGGCCGAAGAGCAGGCTGCGGCCCGGGAAGCGGAACCACGCGAACCCGAACGCCACCACCGAGCTCGACACCGCGACGGCCACCGCGGCGAGCACCGCGATCGACACGCTGTTGGTGAGCCAGCTGAGCAGCGGCAGCTCCTGCCAGACCGTGACCCAGTTGTCCCAGCGCACCGGCGAGGGGATCAGCGAGTTGTCGAAGACCTGGCCGCGGCCCTTGAGGCTGGCGGCGACGAGCCACAGCAGCGGGTACAGGAACAGCGCCGTGATGCCGATCAGGACGGCCCAGCGGACCACGCGGCCGACGCGGCTGAACCGGCCGCGCCGCCAGACCGGCGCCTCCTCCGCGACGCCGCGGCCGCGGGGGGCGAGGGGCACCTGCGGGGGTGCGCCGAGCGGGGTGGTCGTCGTGGTGGCCATCAGCGGTCCGCCTCGTAGTAGACGAAGCGGTTGCCGAACCGCACCTGGACGAGCGTGACCAGCATGACGATCACGAACAGCAGCCACGCCATGGCGGCGGCGAAGCCGAAGTTGAACTGCCGGAAGGCCTGCTGGAAGAGGTAGATCGCGTAGAACAGCGACGCGTCCGGCGCGCTCGACCCCTGGTCCCGCCAGAACAGCAGGTACGCCGAGTCGAAGATCTGGAACGCGGCGATCGTCAGCACGATGGTGTTGAAGAAGATCGCACCGGAGATCATCGGCACGGTGATGTGCCGGAAGAGCCGCCACGGGCCGGCGCCGTCGAGGGTGGCGACCTCGTACAGCTCGCGCGGCACCGACTTCAGCGCGGCGAGGAAGATCACCATGGTGCCGCTGACGGCCCACAGCGACATGAGGACGATCGACGGCTTGATCCAGTCGGGGTCGACCAGCCACTGCGGGGCCGGCAGGCCCAGCGCCCGCAGGAACCGGTTGACCGCGCCGTTGGAGCCGTTGAGCAGCAGGAAGAAGATCGCGGCGGTCGCGACGGCCGGCGTCATCTTCGGCAGGTAGAAGACGGTGCGGAAGAACCCGGCGCCCCTGCCCACGCGGTCGAGCATGACGGCGAGGAAGAGCGCGAACGCGATCTCCAGCGGCACCGCGAGCACCGCGTAGAAGAGCGTGTTCCCGAGCGCCGTCGCGACGCGCGGGTCCTCGAACAGCTCGCGGTAGTTCGCGAGCCCGACCGGCGTCGCCGTGCCGGTCGCGAGGTTGTACCGCGTCAGCGAGATGTACAGGCTCCACGCCATCGCGCCCGCGGTGAAGACGAGGAACCCGACGACCCACGGCGAGATGAAGAGGTAGCCCGCGACCGCCTCGCGGTCCAGGCGGCGTCGTCGCCGTACCGGCGCCGTGCCCGGCACCCCGGGTGGGCCCGCCGCCACAGCGGGCGCAACCTGCGTCATCGCCGGCTCCCGTCGTCCGTCCGCGCCCGGTCGACCGGGTCGCGGCACCCTCGCCCGTCCACCTGCTGGAACGAGTCGAGGACGGTTCGGACGATAGAACCGCTTCTCCCCCGGCGCGACTTCTCGGACGCCCGCGCGGACGTGCCGTGCGTCTCACGCGCGGCGGCCCCCGACTCCCGGCGGCAGGGACCGCGAGGTCGCGGGAGTCGTGCGAGGTCGCGGGCACGAGCCCGCGCCCTCGTGGCGAAGCCGCGACCTCGCGGGGATCCCGCGGACGCGTCAGGCCGCGGCGGCGTGCATCCGCACGCGGGTGTGGGCGAGCGTGGCCGGCAGCGGGTCACCCGCGAGCCCCGGGTGGCTGGCGGGGCTCCACCGGACGTCGCGCACGAGGTCCGACAGCAGCGTCGAGGCCGTCATGAGGACCACGTCCTGCCCCGGGCAGACGACGGGGCCGAGGCTGAACGGCACCACGAGCCAGTCCTCGTCGGTGCCCGGGGGGCCGGACCAGTCCGTGCCCCGCCAGTGCGCGAGGTCGAACGTGTCCGCCGCGGGGCGGCGCTCGGGATCGCGGTGGAACCACGAGCTGACGAGCGCGACGCCGTGGCCGCGCGGCAGCGCGACGTCACCCCACGTGGTGGGCGCGACCGTCTCGCGCAGCAGCACGAGGGTCGTCGGCCACAGCCGGACGCTCTCGAGCACGGCTGCGCGGGCGAGCGGCAACGTGCGGACACCGCCGGCGGCCGCGACCTCGACCGCCTCCGCGCGCAGGGCGTCCTGGAGCGCCGGGCGCGCAGCCGCCACGGCGAGCGCACGCCAGAGCGCGATCCGCGCGGCGTCGAAGGCGAAGAGCCAGTGCGGGACCTGCGTCGCGGCGAGCGCGGGCGTGCCGCCGCGGGCCACGCCCGCGCCGGCGAGGCTGTCGAGCGGCGCGGTGCGCACGTGCGCAAGGACGCGCCGCGTGAACCGCGACCGCAGGGCGCGGCGCTGCGGGACGGCGAAGGCCCAGTTGGCGCGCATGCGCAGCGCCTGCAGCTCGTCGACGAGCGCGGTGTCGTGCCGCGCGCCGGGCCCGAGCGTCACGGTGCGCGCCGCCGCCCAGAGCGGCTCCTCCGCGTCGTCGAAGGCGAGCGTGCCGCGCCCCTGCGCGAACCGCGCGAGGCCGTCGGCGATGCCGTGCAGGGCGCCGACGACCCCCTCGCCCGCCGAGTGCAGCGGACGGCCCGTCTCGAGCGCGTCCTCGTTCCACGCGCGCAGCGCCGGGCGCTCGTCGAGGGGGCTGATGAGCACGCCGCGCGGCTGGAAGTGGCGCAGCGCGGCCCGCTTCTCGGCCGACGCGGGCGAGAACGGGTCCGGTGACCCCTCGAGCACCGCGCGACCGTCGCCGTGGTGCAGCGGCAGCACCATGCGGCGCGGGCCGAGCGTCACCGCGACGGGCCGCCGGTCGTACCGGTCGGCGAGGCCTGCGAGGACGTCCGCGGCACGCGCGTCCGCGCGCAGGCGCTCCGCGACCGACCCGGCGCGCGGACGGCGCAGGATCGCGCCCTGCGCCAGGAGGGGAGCCAGCACCGTCGTCAGGACGCGGGCCTGCTCGGCGGGACGCAGGGTCACGACGTCGCGCGGCCCCACCCGGTCGTCCCGGGCGGGGCCGGCGGCTGCGGTCGGCGCGGCCGTCAGGGCGTGCCCCGGCGGCCGTCGTCGTCGCCGTCGTCGAGCGGCTCGAGCGTCGGTGCCTCGCCGTCGTGCTCCTCCGGGACCGGGTCGGGGTCCACGCCCAGGCTCGGCAGGTCGGGCTGCTGGGGGTCGAAGGTGGCGGGGAGCTCCTCGCTCACGCCGTCCCCTCCTCCGTGCTGCGGGGGTTGAGGTTGTCCGGGTCGGCGTCGGGGTCGCCGCCCGGTGCGTCGTCGTCGCCGGACGCGGCGCCACCCGTGCGCGGGTTCAGGCTGCTCGGGTCGGTGTCGGGGTCCTGGTCCGGGTCGTAGCCCGTCGTCTCCTCGGTCATGCCTCCCACCGTGACACCGGTCCGCCGGCCGCGCACCCCGAGCCGGTCCCCCCGTCGCCCGGCCGGGACACCGGTGCCCGCGCAGGTCAGCGCACCCGCCCACGGGGTCAGCCGGGCAGGTTCCCCGGTGCCATGGCCCGGTGGTAGACGCCGGTCGCCTCGTCGAGCGCGGTCTGCCCGAGCCGGGCGACCGGCACGACGTCGTCGACGAGCGGCTCGCTGTCCGGGCCGCGTCCGACCTCGGTGCCCGTCAGCACCCAGGCGTACCGTTCGCCACCGCCCAGGTGCGCGTACTGGCAGACCTGGCGCGCCATCCACTCGCGGGCGGGACGGGTCCACCACGGCTCGGGCGTGAGGCGGTTGACGCTGAGGCCGGGCAGCGTCGCGCCGCTCTCGCCGTCGACGCTCGGGCTGCCGCGGTCGACGTCCGGACCGGCGCTGAACCGCACGTAGGCGGTCGCGTCCAGCGCCTGCACCACCTCGACGAGCTCGTCGAGGCGGGTCACCAGGAGCATGTCGTCGGTCGGCGGCGTCATCGGCTCGGCCGCAGGGTGTCCATGGTGGTGCTCCTCGTCGGTCCCCCGGCGGCCGGGCCCCCGGGCGGGCGGACGCACGATGCTCGACGTCGCCCCCAGCATCCGCCGGACGCGGGGACCGTGCACCTCCGGGCCGTCACGTCGACGGCGCCGCCGAGATCTCGCCGAGCACGTCGCCGGCGTCCTGCGCCACGGCGACGTCACCGAGCGAGACGACACCCACGACGGTGCCCCCGTCGACCACGGGCAGGCGGCGCACCGCGCGCTCGGCCATGAGGCGCGCCGCGTCCTCGAGCGGGGTGGACGGGTCGACGTGCACCGGGTCGGGCGAGCACACCTGGCCGACGGGGTCGCCGCCCGACCCGCCCACCGCGAGGACGCGCGTGACGAGGTCGCGGTCGGTGACGATGCCGGCGAGGCGCTCGTCCTCGTCGAGCACGACGACGTCGCCGACGTCACGCACGCGCATGAGCTCGGCGACCTCGCGGACGGTGGCCGTGACGGGGGCGGTGACGACGTCGCGGTCGACGACCTCGGCGACGGTGCGGCTCATGGTGCTTCCTCCCTGCGGTGGCTGCTGACGCCCGCCACTGTCGCACCGGCGGGCGACGCCTCGGGGACACCTCAGGGGCGCGGCGGCACCGCCGTCTCGAGGTGCACGGCCTTGAGCACGGTCATGGCCGCGAGCAGGTCGGGTCCGTAGCCGGCCCCGGCGCCGGACTCGCGGCGCGGGTCCGCCGAGCCGCCGGGTGCGCCGCCGAAGACCGCGTTGATCTTCACGGTGCCGACGTCGAGCGTCTCGGCGGCCTCGAGCGCGTGGTCGAGGCTCGGCGTGAGCACGGTCGCCGCGAGCCCGTACGCGCCCGTGTCGGCGAGCTCGAGCGCCGTGGCGAAGTCGGGCACGCGCGTCACGGCCGCGACGGGCCCGAAGGTCTCGTCGGTGAGGACCGCCATGTCGGCCGTGCAGCCGTCGAGCACGGTCGGCGCGAAGAAGGCGCCGGGACGCTCGAGCCGCGACCCGCCGGCGAGCACGCGCGCACCCGCCGCGACCGCGGCGTCGACGTGCTGCTCGACGACCGCGAGCTGCGCCTCGTCGACCAGCGGCCCGAGCTGCGTGCCGGGCTCGGTGGGGTCGCCGACGCGCATGTCGCGCGCGATGCCGGCGAGGGCCTCGAGCACGTCGTCCGCGACGTCCTCGTGCAGGTACACCCGCTCGACGGAGGTGCAGAGCTGTCCTGTGTTCGTGAAGGCGCCGACGGCGATCTGCTCGGCGGCCCACGCCGCGTCGACGCCCGCGTCCACGACGATCGGGTCCTTGCCGCCGTTCTCCCGCAGCACGCGCGCGCCGCGGGCGCCCGCCGCCGCCGCGATGGCGCGGCCCGTCGCCGAGCTGCCGACCTGCGCGACGAGCGCGACGCGCGGGTCCGCGACGATCGCGGCGCCCGTCGCCCCGTCGCCGTTGAGGACCTCGAGGACGCCCGACGGGAACGCCTCCGCGACGAGCCGCCCGAGCGCCCAGCCCGCGCGCGGGCTGCGCTCCGACGGCTTGTGCACCACGGTGTTGCCGGTCACGAGCGCCGCGGCGAGCAGCCCGGCGGCGGCGGGGAACGGGTCGTTCCACGGCGTGATGACGGCGACGACGCCGTGCGGCTCGCGCCGCACCACGTCCAGCGCCAGCGGGTCGCCGGCGAGCGTGCGGCCGGTCGCGCCGAGGCCCGTCGTCGCCGCCTCCTCGAGGATGTCCGCCGCCACCCGCGCCGACTCCACGGACGTCGCCAGCAGCCGTCCCGTGTCGGCGGTGAGCAGCGCACCGAGCTCGTCGGCCTGCTCGCGCACCCGCGCGGCGGCGGTCCGCAGGGCGGCGGCACGGGCACCCGGTGCCGTCCGGCGCCACCCGCGCCGCGCCGCGTACGCCGCGCCGACGGCCTCCGCGACCTCGTCGTCGTCCGCCGGCACGAGCACGACGGTCGGCGCACCGTCCACCGGGGAGACGCGGACGACCTCACGCGTGCCGCGCGCGTCCACGACGTGGCCGCCGACGACGTGCGCCGCGAGCCGCTCGGGGGTGGCGCCGCCGGCCGGCGCCGGCGCGGTGGCGGCCGGCGCGGACGGGGTGACGGTGGTCGGGTCGGACGTCGTGGTCATGTGCTCTCCGATCGAACGGGCGTGAGCGGCCACGCGGGCCGCACGGGGTGTCGGGCGGGTCTGGCAGGGCGTCCACGGGGCCCGGACGGGGCCCCACGGGACCGGCGGGCGAAGGATGCGGGAGGTGGAGCCGCTGGACAAGCCGGACGATCACTCCCGAAACCGTTCGAGGTGCACGACCGGGTGAAGTGCTCCAAGGTGGGCCCGGGGTCGCACCCCTCCGGAAGAAGCCCGGATGCGTACCTGATCTGCAGCCGGACCCCGTCCGGGACGACTGTGGACCACACACGGAAGGTCGGCCACTCATGCGCGTGCTCGGCGTCAACGCCATCTACCACGACCCCTCGGCAGCCCTCGTCGTCGACGGCCGGGTCGTCGCCGCGGCCGAGGAGGAGCGGTTCAGCCGCCGCAAGCACGGCAAGCGGCCCGTGCCGTTCTCGGCGTGGGAGCTGCCCGAGCTGTCGATGCGGTGGTGCCTCGAGCAGGCGGGCCTCACGCCCGCCGACGTCGACGTGGTCGCGTACTCGTTCGACCCGGAGCTGTCGAAGTCCGCGGAGGACCTCGGCCTGCACGACCCGTGGGACCACCTGCGCACGACGTACGCGCAGAACGTCGGCGGCTTCCTGCGCACCGCGCTGCCCGGCATCGAGAACGCGCGCCTGCACCACGTGCCCCACCACGTCGCCCACGCCGCGTCCGCGGCGCTCGCGTCGCCGTTCCCGACGAGCAGCGTCCTCGTCCTCGACGGCCGCGGAGAGCGCGCCTCGCACCTGTCGGGGCGCTACGAGGACGGCCGCATCGAGGTCTTCACGACCCAGGAGCTCCCGCACTCCCTCGGCCTGCTCTACGAGTCGCTGACCGAGCACCTCGGCTTCCTGCGCTCGTCCGACGAGTACAAGGTGATGGCGCTCGCGTCCTACGGGCAGCCGCGGTTCCTCGAGCAGCTGCGCGAGCACGTGTACGCCACCGACGACGGCGGCTTCGTCGCCGAGATCCCCGACTGGACGCGCTTCGCGCCGAAGCGGGTCGACGACGGCACGTGGGGCGGCGACCACGCCGACCTGGCGTCGTCCGTGCAGACCCGCCTCGAGGAGGTGCTGGTCGACCTCGCGCGGTGGCTGCACCGGCGCACCGGTGACCGCGTCCTGACGATGGCGGGCGGCATCGCGCTCAACTGCGTGGCGAACTCGCGCGTCTGGCGCGAGAGCGGCTTCGACGAGGTGTGGGTGCAGCCGGCCGCCGGAGACGCCGGCACGTCGCTCGGCGCCGCGCTCCAGGCCGCCGCCGAGCTCGGCGAGCCCGTGCGCCCGATGCCGGGCGCCGACCTGGGGCGCGGGTGGAGCGACGACGAGCTGGCGCAGTGGCTGCGCACGGCGCGCGTCCCCTTCACGACCCCGGCCCCCGACGCGTTCGCGGGCGAGGTCGCCGACGTGCTGGCGTCGAACGGCGTCATCGCGTGGTTCGACGGCCGCAGCGAGTTCGGCCCCCGCGCCCTCGGGCACCGGTCGCTCCTCGCGCACCCGGGCCACGCCGAGAACCTCGAGCGCATGAACGACGTCAAGGGACGTGAGCAGTTCCGCCCGGTGGCGCCCATGGTCCTGCTCGACCGCGCGCCGGAGATCTTTTCCGAGGGGCCGATCCCCAGCCCGTACATGCTGTTCGTGCACCGCGTCGCCGAGGAGTGGCGCGACCGCATCCCCGCCGCCGTGCACGTCGACGGCACCGCGCGCATCCAGACGGTCGACCCGGCGACGCAGCCGCGCCTCGGCGCGACCATCGAGGCGTTCGCCGAGCGCACGGGCCTGCCGGTCGTCATCAACACGAGCCTGAACACCGCGGGGCGCCCGATGGTCGACGACCCGCGGGACGCGCTCGAGCTGTTCGGCTCCGCGCCGGTCGACCTGCTCGTCCTCGGTCCGCACCTCGTGCGTCGCGCCGACGTCTTCGCCGCCGGTCCGGGCGGCGACGACGCGCGGCGGGCCGGCGACGGGGCGGCCGCGTGAGCCCGGAGGTCTCCCCCGCGCTCCCCGCGTGGTCGGTCGTCGTCCCGACGATCGGCCGGCCGTCGCTGCGCGCGCTCCTCGACACGCTGGCCGCCCAGCCGTTCGGCGCGGCCGGCCCGTCCGGTCCGGTGCTGCCGGCGCCCGAGGCGGTCGTCGTGTCCGACGACCGTCCCCTGACGGACACCTCGCCGCTCGACGTCGAGGGCGTGCCGCTGCCGCTGCGCGTGGTGCGCGTCGGCGGGCGCGGCCCCGCCGCCGGGCGCAACGCCGGCTGGCGGCGCACGGCGACGCCGTGGGTGCTGTTCCTCGACGACGACGTGCTGCTGCCCGCCGGCTGGGCCGCGGCGTTCGCGGCCGACCTGGCTGCCGCCGACGCCGAGCCCGACGTCGCCGCGACGCAGGGCCGCCTGCGCGTGCCGCTGCCCACGCACCGGCCGCCGACCGACTGGGAGCGGAGCACGGCCGGGCTGGAGGGCGCCCGCTGGGCGACCGCCGACATGGCGTACCGACGCGCGGCGCTCGACGCGGTCGACGGCTTCGACGAGCGCTTCCCCCGGGCGTACCGCGAGGACGCCGACATCGCGCTGCGCGTGCGGGCCGGCGGCTGGCGTCTGCACACCGGCGACCGCGTCACCACCCACCCCGTCCGCCCGGCCGACGACCGCGTCAGCGTGCGCGTCCAGGCCGGCGCCCGGGACGACGCGCTCCTGCGGGCGCTGCACGGACGCCGCTGGCGCGACCTCGCCGAGACGGGTCGCGGCCGCTTCCCGTGGCACGTCGCCACCGTGGCGTCGGCGGCCGCCGGCGTCGGCGCGCTGCTCACGGG
>NZ_JBFTEP010000056.1:0-22184 GCF_047229365.1 Cellulomonas pasadenensis
GGGGGGGGGGGGGGGCGCGCCGCCGCCGCCCCCCCGCGGCCGGCGGCGTCGAGGACGGCGTGCCCGGGCTCGTGCCGCCACCGGGCGCAGGGGCGGCCGTGGCCGGGTCCGGCGGCGCCGTCGCGGCCGCGTCGGCGGGCGCGGGCGTCAGCGCGAGGTCCTGGGCGGTGAACGGCGTGACGGGCGGGGTCGCGTCCGCGGCCGTCCCGTCGCACGTCCCGTCCGGCCGGTAGGCGGTGTGCTCCCCGGCCGCGCAGGCGCGCGACACGACCACGTCGCCCCCGACGACGACCGAGCCGGACAGGCGGGCGCCGCCACGCACGACGGCCGCGTCGCGCACGACCGCGCGGCCCTCCACCACCGCACCCTCGTCCACCCACGCGCGCCCCTCGAGCCGGGCCTCGCCGTGCACCTGGGCCGCACCCCGCACGACCGCGTGCGGCCCCACGAACACGGTCGCGTCGACGCTCGCGCGGTCGTCGACCCAGCCGCCGCCGTTCGCGTGCCGGTGGCCGCCCGGGGGCGCGGGCGCGGCCGTCGGGTCGGCGACCGTGGCCCCCTCGACCCGGAACTCGTACGGGTAGCGCGTCGTGGCCGCGTCGGCGGCCGCCGTGCCCGTGTGACCGGCGCCGGCGAGCGCCGCGCCCGGCGTCGCCGTGACGACCAGCAGCACGGCCTCGTCGCCGGCGCGCGGCGTCAGGGTGACCTCGCCGTCGACGGTCTCGGTCACGGGCCCGTAGCGGACGCCCTCGGCACCGACGGCGACCATGCCCACGCTCCAGCCGGCCGCGCCGGGCGCGAAGGCCTCCGCGTGGCCGCGCACCCGCACGCGCACGTCGCCGCCCGACCCGTCGGGCACCAGCCGCACCACCGTGAACCCGTACGCGCCGGGGGCGAAGGCGCCCGTCACGCGGTGGTGCGCCGGGTCGCCCGGCACGGGCTCCGTCGGGGTCGTGCGGTCCGCGACGAGCACGGGGTCGACGTCGTCCAGCAGCCCCACGCCCGCCCGGCCGGCGGCGTCGCCCGCCGCGGCGCGCATCGCGTACTGCGCGACCCGGCGGTTGAGGACGCCCGGGTCGGCGGACGTCAGCCGGGCGTACGCGCCGAGCACCGTCTCGCCGTCCCGCACGCCGGCCCAGAGGTCGGCGACGAGGCCCGGGTCGGCGCGCGCGACGAGGGAGTCCAGCAGCAGCCAGCCCGCCGCGCCGTGCCGTGCGCTGCCCCACGCGAGGTGCGGCGCGCGCACGAGCTCGGACACGTCGGCGTGCGCGCCCGGCACCGTGAGCGTGGCCAGGTACGCGGCGCTCGCCGACCGGAACGCGGTCGTCGGCGGCTCGACCGGACCTCCCCCGCCGCCCGCGGCGGCGGTCACGCGCAGCGCGAGCTCGGCGAACCCCCGCGCGAGCTCCCACGACGTCCCGGGCGCGGCCGCGACGGCACGTCCGTCCGGTGCGCCCACCGAGCCGGCGGGCGGCCCCTCGGGCGGCGGCGGGGACACCTCGTCGGCGGACGCGTCGTCGGCGGCGGCCAGCACCGCGGGCGTCACCCGCAGCACGCCCACGCCGTCGACGACGTCCGCGATGGTCCCCTCACCGGCTCCTGCTCCCGGCCCCACGTCGCCGCGGCCGGCGTCCCCCGCGCCCGTCCCGTCCGGCCCCGACCCGTCCGGCCACGTCCCGTCCGGCCACGTCCCGGCGACGACCACGAGCAGCTTCCGCTCGGCGAGGGGGCCGTCGCGCGCCCCGAGGCCGAGGTCGTTCACGTGCACGGCGTGCAGGCGCTCGAGCCGCGCGAGCACGGCGCCCGGGTCGAACGCGAGGTCGGCGTCGGCCACCCGCGGGTCGGTGCCGGCCCGCTCGCCCCAGGCGAGGGCGACGTGCTCGCCCTGCCGCACGTGGGCGGTCTCCCAGGCGGTCCGCCAGGCGTCCGGCACGACGAGGTCGCGCGGCCCCCCGGACGTGCTGCCGAGGGCGGTCGCGAGCACGGCGCCGAGGACGAACGGCACGAGGAGCGCCACGACGAGCGTGCCGCGTCGGAACCTCCCCATCGCGCGTGCGTCTCCTCCCGCCGGGTGCGCACGCCGAGGTCCGTGGACCGTGCCCTGCCGTGCCTGTCGTCGTCCGCCCGCCGCGGCGGGTCGGACAGGTGTCCACCATCGTCGCGTGCGGACACCCGAGTCAACGCCCGGAACGTCCGGCCCGGGGTGGTTTCACCCGGTCGGGGTGCCGATTCTCACGGGGCTCTCACGTGCGGGCGCCGCGCCGTGGCGCCGCGGTGCGCCGGACCTCAGTACCCGGCGTCCGCCGTGAGCCCGCCGAGCACGGCCGCCGTGCCGGACAGTCCGAGCCGCGTGGCGCCGGCCTCGATCATCGCGACGGCGTCCTGCGCGGTGCGCACGCCGCCCGACGCCTTGACGCCGAGCCGGCCGCCGACCGTCCGGGCCATCAGCCGCACGGCGTGCACGCTCGCCCCGCCCGCCGGGTGGAAGCCCGTCGACGTCTTCACGTAGTCGGCGCCCGACGCCTCGGCCGCCTCGCACACCGCGACGATCTCGTCGTCGCTCAGCGCGGCGGACTCGATGATGACCTTGAGGACGGTGGGCGCGGGCGCGGCGGCCCGCACGGCGGCGATGTCCGCCGCGACGTCCGCGAACCGGCCGGCCTTCGCGGCGCCCACGTCGATGACCATGTCGACCTCCGCGGCGCCGTCGCGCACGGCACGCGCCGCCTCCGCGGCCTTGACGTCGCTGTGGTGCTTGCCGGACGGGAACCCGCACACCGTCGCCACGAGCAGGTCCGGCTCGCCGTCGAGGCCGACGGGGACCTCCAGGGGCAGGAACGACGGCGACACGCACACGGCGTACACGCCGAGCCGGATGCCCTCCGCGACGAGCGCCTCGACGTCGGCGCGGGTGGCCTCCGGCTTGAGCAGCGTGTGGTCGACGTACCGGGCGAGCGCGACGGCGTCGAGCGCCGTGCCGGTGCTGTCGCCGGTGCCGTTCCCGGTCCCGCTTCCGGTGCCGTTCTCGGGCGTGCTGGGGTCGGTGGTCATGCGCGGTGCCTCCCGGGCCGTGCCGTGCCCGGCGTCGCAGCCGGGCGGGTGATGCGGTCGACGAGCGCGCGGCGCTCGTCCTCGTGCAGGAACGCGTGCCGCGCGGCGGTGACCGTGACGGCGACGAGGTCGTCGGGCGTCCAGCCGGCCTCGCGCACGAGCAGCTCGAGCTCGCGCGACAGGGTCGTGCCGGACTGCAGGCGGTTGTCGGTGCTGACGGTGACCTCGAAGCCGAGGCGCAGCAGCGCGGTCGCGGGGTGGTGGGCCACGGAGGGCGCCGCACCGGTCTGCACGTTGGACGACGGGCAGATCTCGAGCGGCACGCGACGGTCGCGCACCCAGTGGGCGAGCAGGCCCAGGTGCGCCTCGCCGTCGGGCCCGACGCGCACGTCGTCGGCGATGCGCACGCCGTGGCCCAGCCGCAGCGCGCCGGCCGCGTGCAGCGCGTCGGCGACGGAGTCGAGGCCGGCGGCCTCGCCGGCGTGCACGGTGACGGGGAAGCTCGCGTCGCGCAGCGTGCGGAACGCCGACGCGTGCCGGGAGGGGAGGAACCCCTCCTCGGGCCCCGCGATGTCGAAGGCGACGACGCCCGCGTCGCGGTTCGCCAGCGCGAGCGCGGCGACCTCGTCGGCGCGGTCCGCCTGCCGCATCGCGGACAGGACCTGGGTCACGCGGATGTCGTGCCCGGCGGCCCGCGCCTCGGCCGTGCCGTCCTCGATCCCGGCGCGCACGGCGTCGACGACCTGCTGCAGCGACAGGCCCGCCCGCTGGTGCTGCTCGGGGGCGTACCGCTCCTCGGCGTGCACGACGCCGTCGGCGGCGAGGTCGAGCACCGCCTCGCGCGCGACGCGGTGCAGCGCGTCGGCCGTCTGCAGCACGCCCACGGTGTGCTCGAACGTCTCGAGGTAGCGCTCCAGCGAGCCGGACGACGCCGACTCGACGAACCAGCGGCCGAGGGCCTCCGGGTCGGTCGTCGGCAGCGCGTGCCCGGACTGCGCGGCCAGCTCGACGACGGTCGCGGGGCGCACGCCGCCGTCGAGGTGGTCGTGCAGCAGGACCTTGGGCAGGGCGCGGACGTCCGCGCCGACGTCGGCGCCGGGCGTGCCCGGCGCCGGGGGGTGCGCGGTCATCCCACCACCGTAGCGGGACGGCTCACGCCCCCGGGACCTCGTCGTCGTCGACCGGGACCTCCGCGGCCTGCTCGACCACGTCGGCCTCGTCCGCCGCGTCCGCCAGGTCCGCGCGCGGGAAGCCCGGCGTGTACTCCTCGGGGTCGGGGCGGTCCGTCAGCGCGTCCTCGCCGGACGTGGTGGCGGGGTCCGTCAGGCGTGCGGGCACGTCGGGGTCGGCGGGGACCAGCCCCGCGTCGCGCCACGCGTCGTCACCGGGCACCGTGCTCATCGCTCCTCCTCGGGGTCGGCGGGTCGGACGTCCCCATCGTGCAGGGCGCCCCGGCCGGCCGCGACCGGCCGGGGCGTGCGCTCAGCCCGCGGCGACCCGGTCGAGCACGAGCGGTCGCGGCGCGGCGGCGGCCGCGGCGTCCGGCGACACGACCACACCGCCGGCGAGCGCGTCGCGCGCGCGGCCGAACCGCTCCGGGGTGTCGGTGTGCAGCGTCAGGAGCGGCTGGCCCGCGCGCACGCGGTCCCCGGGGCGCGCGTGCAGCTCGACGCCCGCACCGGCCTGCACGGGGTCCTCCTTGCGCGCGCGGCCGGCGCCGAGGCGCCACGCCGCGACGCCCACCGCGTACGCGTCCAGCGTGGTCAGCACGCCGTCCGTCTCCGCGACGACCTGCTCGCGCTCGCGTGCCACCGGGAGCGTCGCGTCCGGGTCGCCGCCCTGCGCGGCGATCATGCGCCGCCAGACGTCCATGGCCCGGCCGTCGGCCAGCGCGGCCGCGGGGTCGGCGTCGGGACGCCCGGCGGCGTCGAGCATCTCGCGCGCGAGCGCGACCGTGAGCTCGACGACGTCGGCGGGCCCGCCGCCCGCGAGCACCTCGACCGACTCGCGGACCTCGAGCGCGTTGCCCGCCGTCAGCCCGAGCGGCACCGACATGTCGGTGAGCAGCGCGACCGTGCGCACGCCCGCGTCCGTGCCGAGCTCGACCATCGTGCGCGCGAGCTCGCCGGCCCGCTCGGCGTCCTTCATGAACGCGCCCGAGCCGACCTTGACGTCGAGGACGAGCGAGCCGGTGCCCTCGGCGATCTTCTTGCTCATGATGGAGCTCGCGATGAGCGGGATCGCCTCGACCGTGCCGGTGACGTCGCGCAGCGCGTACAGCTTGCGGTCGGCCGGCGCGAGGCCCGAGCCGGCCGCGCAGATGACGGCGCCGACGTCCTCGAGCTGGCGCATCATCTCGTCGTTCGACAGCGCCGCGCGCCAGCCGGGGATCGACTCGAGCTTGTCCAGCGTGCCGCCCGTGTGGCCGAGGCCGCGCCCGGACAGCTGCGGGACCGCGACGCCGAACACCGCGACGAGCGGCGCGAGCGGCAGCGTGATCTTGTCCCCCACGCCCCCCGTCGAGTGCTTGTCGGCGGTCGGGCGCGACAGGCCCGAGAAGTCCATGCGCTCGCCGCTCGCGATCATCGCGGCGGTCCACCTGGCGATCTCGGCGCGGTCCATGCCGTTGAGCAGGACCGCCATCGCGAGCGCGGACATCTGCTCGTCGGCGACCACGCCGCGCGTGTACGCGTCGAGCACCCAGTCGACCTGGGCGTCGCTCAGCCGGCCCCCGTCCCGCTTGGTGACGATGACGTCGACGGCGTCGAACGGCTCGTTCATGCGTCCTGCTCCTCCCCCGCGGTGCCCGCCGCAGCGGACCCCGCCCCGGTGCCGTCCGCCGCCCGCTCGACCAGGTCGACGGGGCCGAACGCGTCCGGCAGCACCTCGCTCATGGGGCGCACGCCCCGGACGGTCTCGACGAGCAGGTCCGGCCCGCCGTGCTCGAACAGCAGCTGCCGGCAGCGTCCGCACGGCGCGAGCACGGTGCCGTGCCCGTCGACGCACGTGAACGCGACGAGCCGGCCGCCGCCGGTGACGTGCAGCATCGAGACCAGGCTGCACTCGGCGCACAGCGTGACGCCGTACGACGCGTTCTCGACGTTGCAGCCCGTCACGACGCGGCCGTCGTCGACGAGCGCCGCGACACCCACGGGGAACCGCGAGTACGGCACGTACGCCCGCTCCAGCATGCCGCGCGCGGCCTCGCGCAGCGCGTCCCAGTCGACGTCGCCGGTGCTCACCACGGTGCCCTCCTCCTGCGTGCTCACTTGACGTACGGGATGCCCTCGGCGGCGGGTGCGCGCACCCGGCCGGCGAACCCGGCGACCGCGAGGATCGTGACGATGTACGGCGTCATGAGCAGCAGCTGCGGCGGGACGGAGCTGCCGATGGTGCCGAGCACGGTGCGCAGGTTGTCGGCGAAGCCGAACAGGAGCGCGGCGGCGACGGCGCCCTTGGGGCTCCACCGGCCGAGGATCATCGCGGCCAGCGCGATGAAGCCGCGCCCGCCCGTCATCTCCTTGCCGAACGCCAGGCCCGACGCGACCGTGAAGAACGCGCCGCCGAGGCCCGCGACCGCCGACCCGAGCAGCGTGTTGCGCACGCGCGTGCGGTTGACGTCGATGCCGACGGTGTCCGCGGCCTTCGGGTGCTCGCCGACCGCGCGCAGGCGCAGGCCCCACCGGCTGCGGAACAGGTAGACCTGCAGCGCGATGACGATCACGTACATCAGGTAGACGAGGAGGGTCTGGCGGAACAGGATCGGCCCGATCACGGGGATCTGCGACAGCACCGGGATCGGCAGCACGGGCAGGGCCTGGCGCTGGTTCCACGTGCCCGGGTCCTCGGAGAGCACCGTCGAGAACAGGAAGCTCGTCAAGCCGACGACCAGCACGTTGAGCACGACGCCGACGATGATCTGGTTGACCTGGTAGCGCACCGCGAAGAACACGAGCAGCAGGCCGACGAGCGCGCCGGCGACGGGCGCCGCGACGAGGCCCATGTACGCCGACGCGGTCAGCGAGCCCACGACGGCGGCGATGAACGCGCCCGCGAGGAGCTGGCCCTCGATCGCGATGTTGACGATGCCGACGCGCTCGCACACGACGCCCGAGAGCGCGCCGAAGATGAGCGGCGTCGCGAGGAACAGCGTGCCGGTCGCGACCGACGTCAGCGGGATGACGGCCGCGCGGCCGGCGCCCGCGAACGTGAGGAACGCCAGCAGCAGCGCGACGCCGAACACGACCGGCAGCCACAGGCCGGTGCGGCGGCCGGCGCGCGTGCGCACGAACGCGAGCGCGGCGAGCGCGACCGCGAGCAGCACCAGCACCCACACGACCGGCCCGGCGGGCACGGCGAACGTCGGGATCTGCGCGAAGTCGGTGTCCGTGGACAGGCGGAACCGCGTGTCGCCCTCCGGCGTGCGCAGCGGCATCGCGAGCAGGGCCACGAGCGCGACCACCGCGTACGCGATCGGCGCGCGGTAGCTCGGGCGGGCGGTCACGGCGGCGTCCGGCGCGGGCGCGGCGGCCGTGGCAGGGGTGGCCAGGCTCATGCTGCGGCCTCCACGGTGGAGCGGCGGCGGGTACCGGGCGCGGGCAGCCGGAAGACCGCACGGACCAGCGGCGGCGCCGCGATGAACAGGACGATGAGCGACTGCAGGACGAGCACGATGTCGATCGGCGTGCCGGTCCGGGTCTGCATGAGGCGGCCGCCGGCGGCGAACGCGCCGAACAGCAGGCCGGCGAGGACCGTGCCGAGCGGCTTGGAGCGGCCGAGCAACGCCACGGTGAGGGCGTCGAAGCCGATGCTGCCGGCGATGGCGCCGGTGAGGTTGCGCTCGGTGCCGAGCAGCTGCGCGCCGCCCGCGAGGCCGGCGAGGGCACCCGCGACGGCCATCACGAGCACGGTCACCCACGGCACCGAGATGCCGGCGGTGCGCGCCGCGTGCGGGTTCGACCCGACGGCGCGGAACCGGAACCCGAGGGTCGAGCGCTCCATGAGCCACCAGACGCCGACGGCCGCGAGCAGCGCGAGCGGGAAGCCGAGGTGCAGGCGGAACGCGTCGCCGAGCAGCCCCGGCAGCATCGCCGTCTCCGCGACCGGGCGGCCCACCTGGGGCGTCGCGGAGCGGAACACGCTCGTGGTGAGCAGGTACAGCACGAGGAACACGGCGATGTTGTTGAGCATGATCGTGACGATCACCTCGTGCGCGCCCGTGCGGGCCTTGAGCACGCCGGCGATCGACGCCCACACCGCACCGCCGATCGCGGCGCCGACCATCGCGAGCAGCAGGTGCACGCCCGCGGGCAGGTCCCACGTGAAGCCGATCCACGACGCGAGGATCGCGCCGAGCGTGATCTGCCCCTGCGCGCCGATGTTGAACAGGCCGGCGCGGAAGCCGATGCCGACGCCGAGGCCCGCGAGGATCAGCGGCACCGAGATCGTCAGCGTCTCCGTCAGCGGGCGGATCGCGCGCTGCGGGCTCGTCGCGGCCCAGTCGAACACCGCGCCCTGGAACAGCGACGCGTACGCACCGGACACCGTCTGCCACAGCGCCGTGAAGAAGTCCGACGGCCGCGCGAACAGGTAGCCGGCCGTGCGCTGCACGTCGGGGTCCGCGGCGGCGATGAGCACCGCGCCGATGAGCAGCGCGAGGACGATCGCGCACACCGTCATCAGCCACGACGACGAGAGCATCTCGCGCAGCACGCCGTCGCCCGTGGGGCGCCGGTCCTGCGGCCGGTCGGCGCCCGGGGCGCCCGCGGGCACCTCGTCGACGGGCGGCTGCGCCGGGGGCGTCGTGCCGGGCTGGCTCATCGGCCCTCCTCCTGCTCCTGCGGGGCGTGCGCCGCCCGGTGGTCCCCGGCGTCCGCCGCGCCGAGCGTGGTGTGGTGGGCGGCGGCCTGCGCGACCGCCTCCTCGAGCGGGACGCCCGCCATCATGAGGCCGAGCACGTCGCGGTCCGTGTCCCCGGGGACGATCCCCACGACGCGGCCGCGGTACATGACGGCGATGCGGTCGGCGAGCGCCACGACCTCGTCGAGCTCGGTCGAGACGATGACGACGGCCGTGCCGTTGTCCCGCTCCTGCACGATCCGCTTGTGCACGAACTCGATCGACCCGACGTCGAGGCCGCGCGTCGGCTGCGAGGCGACGAGCAGGCGCAGCGGGCGCGACATCTCGCGCGCGAGGACGACCTTCTGCTGGTTGCCGCCGGACAGCGTCCCGGCGTGCGCGTCGACCGACGGCGTGCGCACGTCGAACTCGACGACGCGCTGCTCGGCGTTGCGCCGCAGCAGGCCGCGGTCGATCGCGCCGCGCCGCGAGTACGGCGCGCTGTCGACGAGGTCGAGGACGAGGTTCTCCTGGATGGAGAAGTCGGCGATGACGCCGTCCGTGCTGCGGTCCTCGGGGACGAAGCCGAGGCCCGCGCGCAGGCGGTCGCGCACCGACAGGCCGGTCAGGTCCGTGCCGTCGAGGTGCAGCGAGCCCGCGGTGGGGTGCACCAGGCCGAGCACCGCCTCGGCCAGCTCGGTCTGGCCGTTGCCCTGCACGCCGGCGACGGCGAGGATCTCGCCGGCCGCGACCTCGAGGTCGGCCTGGTCGACGACCGGCGTGCCGACCGCGTCGAGCACGGTGAGGTCCTGCACGCGCAGCACCACGTCGCCCGGGGTGGCCGGCGCCTTGTCGACGCCGAGGGACACCGCGCGCCCGACCATGAGCGAGGCGAGCTCGGTCTCGGACGCCGACGGGTCGGCCGTGCCGACGACCCGGCCGCGGCGGATGACGGTGATGCGGTCGGCGACCGCGCGCACCTCGCGCAGCTTGTGCGTGATGAAGAGGATCGAGGTCCCGGCCGCCCTGAGCTGGCGCATGATCTCGATGAGCTCGTCGGTCTCCTGCGGCGTCAGCACCGCGGTGGGCTCGTCGAGGATGAGCACGCGCGCGTCGCGCGACAGCGCCTTGATGATCTCGACGCGCTGCTGCACGCCGACGGGCAGCTCCTCGACGCGCGCGTCGGGGTCGACGTGGAACCCGAACCGGTCCGCGACCTCCGACACCTGGCGGCGCGCCCGGGCCACGTCGATGAGGCCGCCGCGCGCCGTGGGCTCGTGCCCGAGCGCCACGTTCTCGGCGACCGTGAACACCGGCACGAGCATGAAGTGCTGGTGCACCATGCCGATCCCGGCCGCCATCGCGGCGCCGGGACCGTCGAACGCGACCGGCTCGCCGTCGAGCAGGATCTCGCCCTCGTCCGGGGTGTACAGCCCGTACAGGGTGTTCATCAGGGTGCTCTTGCCGGCACCGTTCTCGCCCAGCAGGGCGTGGATCTGTCCGGGCTCCACGACCAGGTCGATCGCGTCGTTCGCCGTGAACGACCCGAACCTCTTCGTGATGCCGCGCAGCTCGAGCCTCATGCGACCCGCTTCCGTTCTCGTCTCGTCGCCTGATCGCCCGTCGTCGCACGTCAGGCGTCTGCCGCCGGTGCCCTGCCGCTCGACCGTACACGCCGCCGGTCGTGCAGGGCCGTCGCACGCGACGGCCCGGGTGGTGGTCCACCCGGGCCGTCGCCCGTGCCCCGCGCTCACGCGCGGGGGTGCGTCACGGGGTGTTCGGGGACTCCACGGTCAGGTCGCCCGAGACGATCTGCAGCTGCAGCTCGGCCACGCGGTCCTTGACCTCCTGCGGGACGGTGTCCTCGAAGTCGTGGAACGGCGCCAGGCCGACGCCCTCGTTCTCGAGCGTGCCGACGTACGGCTCGTTCGTGAACTCGTCCTCCGAGGCCTCCTGGATCGAGTCGAAGACGGCCTGGCCGATCTCCTTCATGACCGAGGTGAGGATGATCGAGCCGTACTCGGTGGACTCGAAGCCGTCCGAGTCGACCCAGATGATGGAGGCACCCTCCTTGCCCTCGACGGCGGCGGCGGCACCCTGACCGACCGGGCCGGCGACCGGCATGATGATGTCCGCGCCCTGGTCGAGGAAGCCCTGGGCGATGTTCTGCCCGTTGGCCTGCGTCTCGAAGTCGCCGGAGAACTGGCCCTCCTGGGCCTCCTTGTCCCAGCCGAGGACCTGGACGTCCTCGCCCGAGTCCTCGTTCCACTGCGCGACGCCGTCGACGAAGCCGTCCATGAAGATCTGGACGGACGGGATCGGCAGGCCGCCGAACGTGCCGACGATGCCGGTCTCGGTCGTCGCGCCCGCCACGTAGCCGGCGAGGAACGCGGCCTCGGCCGTGTTGAACAGCAGCGGCTTGGCGTTGTCGAGCTCGACCGTGTTGAAGTCGTCGTCCGAGAACGCCGAGTCGATGAGGCCGAACTCGATGTCCGGGTTGGCCTCGGCGGCCTCCTGGATCGCCGGCTCGAGCAGGAAGCCGACACCGATGATGTAGGTGCAGCCGTCCTGGACGAGCGAGTCGATGTTGGGGCCGTAGTCGGCGTCCGCGGTCGACTCGACGGCGTTGACCTCGACGCCGAGCTCGTCGGCCGCGCGCTGGAGGCCCTCGTAGCCGGACTGGTTGAACGACTGGTCGTCCCAGCCGCCCTGGTCCGACACCATGCACGCCTTGAAGTCGGACGCGCCGGCCGTCTCGCCGCCGCCCGCCGTCGACTCCGTCTCCTCGGGGGCACTGCCACAGGCCGCCAGGGCGAGGGCGACCGCCCCGCCGAGCGCGGCCGCTCGCATGATCGTCTTCACGAAGGTTGTCTCCAGGTTCTCGTCCGTCGCACCGCCCGGCACCCGTCGCGTCGGTGCGGCCCGTGGGGCCCGCCGACGCGCGCCGCCGTCGGCATGATCACCCCGGACCCTAGGCACCCGGAGGTGACCCGGACGTTACCGAGGGGTATCCGCGCAGGTTCCGTGACCGGATCGCAACCTGGTCCCGCTGCACGGACGAGCCGTCCGCGCACCGAGACGGACGAAAGCCCCGGTCAGGGCGGCGTCCGACCGGCGCCGGCCCACCTGTCGCGACGGCGTCGGTCGCGGCACCCGTCGCGGCGTCAGTCGTGGCGGCGCTCCGCCGGGTCCGGCGCCGCGCGGCCCGCGAGCTGCGCGGCGCGCGCCAGCAGGACCGCGCCGGCCTCGACGGCGCGCTCGTCCACGCGCAGGTCGCCCTGGTGGATGTCGTAGGTGTGCCCGCCGGGCGTGCGCGTGCCGAGCCGCGCCATCGCGCCGGGGACCTTCTGCAGGTACCAGGCGAAGTCCTCCCCGCCGAGCGACTGCTCGGTGAGCCGCACCGACTCCGGCCCGAGCACGTCGCGCGCGGCCGCCTCGAGCACCCCGGTCGACCCCTCGCGGTTCTCCACCGGGGGGACGCCCCGCTGGTGCTTCACCTCGACCTCCACGCCGAGCGAGCGCACCGCGTCGTGCACGGCCTGCTCGAACACCTGCGACGCGTGCTCCCACGCCCGCACGTCGAGGCAGCGCAGCGTGCCCATGACGGTGCCGGTCGCGGGGATCGCGTTGTGCACGGTGCCCGCGCGGACGGCCCCCCACGTGAGGTTGACCCCCGAGCGCGGGTCGAGCCGCCGCCCCAGCACGGCCGGCACCTGCGTGATGACCTGCCCGAGCGCGAAGACCACGTCGCCCGTCAGGTGCGGGCGCGAGGTGTGCCCGCCGCGACCCGTCAGCGTGACCGTCACCTCGTCCGACGCCGACGTGATCGGGCCGATGCGCGTGCCGACGAGCCCCACGTCGAGCTTGGGGTCGCAGTGCACCGCGAAGATGCGGTCCACGCCGTCGAGCCCCCCGGCGGCCATGACGTCGAGCGACCCGCCGGGCTGCACCTCCTCGGCCGGCTGGAAGATCAGGCGCACGCCCGCCTCGAGCCGGTCCGCCACCTGCGCGAGCGCGAGGCCGGCGCCGAGCACGGCGGTCGTGTGCACGTCGTGGCCGCACGCGTGCGCGACACCGCGCACGGTCGACGCCCACGGCAGCCGGCACGCGTCGGGGACGGGCAGCCCGTCGAGGTCGGCGCGCAGCGCCACGCGACGCGTCCCGCGCGGGCCGACGGTCGGGCCGATGTCGCACCACAGCCCCGACCCGGGCAGCACGTGGGGCCGCAGGCCGGCGGCACGCAGCCGCTCCGCGACGACGCGCGTCGTCCGCTCCTCGGTGCGGCCCAGCTCCGGGTGCGCGTGCAGGTCGCGACGGATCGCGACGAGCTCGTCCCGCAGGCCCGCGACCAGGTCCGCGAGCTCGCGCGCACCCGCGTCGGCGGGTTCCGGCGCCAGCGACCGCAGCGACGGCACCACGTGCGCCCCGCCGTCGTGGCCCTGGCCGCCGTGGCCGTGCCCGTCGCCCCCCTCGGGCAGGTCTCGCGGCACGGGCGGCCTCAGGTCCGTCGGGGCGGGGACGTCGGACGTGGTGGCGCGGTCGGAGGGGAGAGGGGGCACGTCCTCGACTGTATCGCCGCGCTCAGAGCAGGTCGTCGCGGCCGCGCGCCCGCCACGCGTCGACGGCCTGCTTGACCTGCTGCGCGTGCGCGCGCGTGGTGACCAGGACGGCGTCCGGGGTGTCGACGACCACGGCGTCGGGCACGCCGACGACGCTGACGGTCCGCCCGTCGGCCACGACGACGCTCCCCGCGGCGTCGAGCCGCAGCACGGCCGCCTCGTCGCCGAGCGTCGGCCCGTCGGCCCCGGCGAGCAGGCCGCCGAGCGACGCGAAGTCCCCGACGTCGTCCCACCCGAACCCGCCGGGCACCACCGCGACCCCGCCCGCGGCGGCGACCGGCTCGGCGATGGCGTGGTCGATGGCGATCCGCGTCAGACCCGGCCACGTGTCGGCGAGCCGCGCGGCGCGGTCCGGCCCGTCCCACGCGGCCGCGATGCGGCGCAGGCCGTCGTGCAGCGTCGGCAGCTGGGCGGCGAGGTGCTCGAGCAGCACCGCGGCGCGCACCACGAACATCCCCGCGTTCCAGCTGTAGGCGCCGGTCGCGAGGTACTCCGCCGCGGTGCCGGCGTCGGGCTTCTCCGTGAACCCGACGACGTGGCGCGCGCTCGGCGCGCCCGCCACCCCGAGCGGCTCGCCGGCCCGGACGTAGCCGAACGCGGTGGACGGCTCGGTCGCCTCGATGCCGACCGTCACGACGTAGCCCGCGCGCGCGGCCTCGACCGCCTCGCGCACGGTGCTCTCGAAGACGTCGGTGCCGGTGATGACGTGGTCGGCGGCGAACGAGCCGAGGACGACGTCGGGACCGTGCCGCTCGAGCAGCACGGCGGCGGCGAGGCCGATGGCCGCCATGGAGTCGCGCGGGCTCGGCTCCGCGAGCACGTCGTCGGCGCCGAGACCCGGCAGCTGCTCGGCGACCGCGGCGGCGTGCCGGGCGCCCGTCACGACGAGCACGTGGCCCGGGCCCGTGAGCGGCAGGAGCCGGTCCACCGTCGCCTGCAGGAGCGTGCGCCCGCCGCCGGTGAGGTCGAGCAGGAACTTCGGCCGCCCCGCGCGGCTCAGCGGCCACAGGCGGGTGCCGGCGCCGCCCGCCGGGACGACGGCGTGGAAGCCGGGGACCGGCGGGAGCGCGGGGTCGGGCTGCATGGCGTCACGCTAGCGAGCCGCACCCCGCCCGCGGGCGGCGTCCCACCGCGCGCGGCCGCCGGCGGACCGGCGCGGTGCGGACGCACACGAGCCGCCCCGCGCGTACCACCGTCTCACCGTGTGGACTTGGTCACAAAGACCCTGTCGCGGGGGTCGGGACCGCCGTGACGGCGGGGTCCTCCCCCGCACGGGTCACTACAGTGAGACCACCCCGGACATCGCCGTCCACGCCGACTCGCCCCTGGAGGCACCCACCGTGTCCACAGCGCCCACCGCGCCAGCGCGGCCGGCCGGAACGCTCTACCGCGGGCGCGAAGGCATGTGGTCGTGGGTCGCGCACCGCATCACCGGGTTCGCGATCTTCTTCTTCCTGCTCGTGCACGTGCTCGACACGTCGCTCGTGCGCGTCTCCCCCGAGGCGTACAACGACGTCATCGGCACGTACAAGAACCCGATCATGGGTCTCGGCGAGGCCGGGCTCGTGCTCGCGATCGTCTTCCACGCCTTCAACGGCCTGCGCATCATCCTCGTCGACTTCTGGTGGCAGGGGACGCGCTACCAGCGGGTCATGCTGTGGGTGGTCATGGGCCTCGTCGTCGTGACGATGGCCGGCTTCCTCCCGCGCCACCTCATGCACGTCTTCGGAGGCGAGTGACCATGACGACGATCGCGGACCCCAAGGCCCCGCGGCCCTCGCGCCCCGGCCCGACGCGTCGGACCACGCACGGCAACACCGAGCTCTACTGGTGGGTGTTCATGCGCGTGTCGGGCGTCGTGCTGGTCGCGCTGATCTTCGGCCACCTGTTCGTCAACCTGGTCGCCGGCGAGGGCATCAGCGCCATCGACTTCGGCTTCGTCGCCGGCAAGTGGGCGTCGCCGTTCTGGCAGATCTGGGACCTGCTCATGCTGTGGCTGGCGATGCTGCACGGCACGAACGGCGTCCGGACGATCATCGGCGACTACGCCGAGAAGGACTCGACGCGGCTCGTGCTCACGAGCGCGCTGTACCTCGCGTCCGTGATCGTGATCGTGCTCGGCACGCTCGTCATCTTCACGTTCGACCCGTGCCCCCCGAACAGCCCGGCGGACCTGCTGCCGTCGTTCTGCACGGCCTGACCGGCCCAGCGGAACCGACGCCACCTCGACTCAGGAAGGCATCGACCTCGATGCAGACCCACCAGTACGACGTCGTCATCGTCGGCGCGGGCGGCGCCGGCATGCGCGCGGCGCTCGAGTCCTCGACCCGCGTGCGCACGGCCGTCATCTCCAAGCTCTACCCCACCCGGTCCCACACCGGCGCGGCCCAGGGCGGCATGTGCGCCGCCCTCGCCAACGTCGAGGAGGACAACTGGGAGTGGCACACGTTCGACACCGTCAAGGGCGGTGACTACCTCGTCGACCAGGACGCCGCCGAGGTCATGGCCAAGGAGGCCATCGACGCGGTCCTCGACCTCGAGAAGATGGGCCTGCCGTTCAACCGCACGCCCGAGGGCCGCATCGACCAGCGCCGGTTCGGCGGGCACACCCGCAACCACGGCGAGGCCGCGGTGCGCCGGTCCTGCTACGCGGCGGACCGCACGGGTCACATGATCCTGCAGACGCTGTACCAGCAGTGCGTGAAGAACGAGGTCGAGTTCTTCAACGAGTTCTACGTGCTCGACCTGCTCGTGGACCACGACCTCGCGTCGTCGGCGGTCGGCGAGGGCGAGGAGGTGCACGTCTCGGGCGTCGTCGCGTACGAGCTCGCGACGGGCGAGATCCACGTCTTCCAGGCCAAGTCGGTCGTCCTCGCGACGGGCGGCGCCGGCAAGATCTACAAGACGACGTCGAACGCGCACACGCTGACGGGCGACGGCATGGCGCTGGCGTACCGCCGCGGCATCCCGCTGGAGGACATGGAGTTCTTCCAGTTCCACCCGACGGGCCTCGCGGGCCTGGGCATCCTGCTCTCCGAGGCCGCCCGCGGCGAGGGCGGCATCCTGCGCAACGCCGACGGCGAGCGCTTCATGGAGCGGTACGCCCCCACCATCAAGGACCTCGCGCCGCGCGACATCGTCGCCCGCTCGATGGCGAACGAGGTGCGCGAGGGCCGCGGCGCCGGGCCGAACAAGGACTACGTCCTGCTCGACCTCACGCACCTCGAGCCCGCGCACATCGACGCCAAGCTGCCCGACATCACGGAGTTCGCGCGGACCTACCTCGGCATCGAGCCGTACACCGAGCCCGTGCCCGTGTACCCGACCGCGCACTACGCGATGGGCGGCATCCCGACGAACATCGAGGGCGAGGTGCTGCGCAACAGCACCGACGTCATCAAGGGCCTGTACGCGGCCGGCGAGGTCGCGTGCGTCTCGGTGCACGGCTCGAACCGTCTCGGCACCAACTCGCTGCTCGACATCAACGTGTTCGGCAAGCGGTCCGGCCGGTCGGCCGCCGCGTACGCCGCCACGGCGTCGTTCGTCGAGCTCCCCGAGGACCCGGCTGCCGTCGTCACCGCGGAGCTCGAGACCATCCGCACGCGGCCGAACGGCGAGCGCGTCGCGGACATCCGCCGGGCGCTGCAGGACACGATGGACGCGAACGCGCAGGTGTTCCGCACCGAGGAGTCGCTGCGGACGGCGCTCGACGACATCCGCACGCTGCGCAAGCGGTACACGGCGGTGAGCGTCCAGGACAAGAGCCGCACGTTCAACACCGACCTGCTCGAGGCCGTCGAGCTCGGGTTCCTCCTCGACATCGCCGAGACGGTCGTCGTGGGGGCGCTCAACCGCAAGGAGTCGCGCGGCGGCCACTTCCGCGAGGACTTCCCCGACCGCGACGACGCGCAGTACATGCGCCACACGATGGCGTACCGCCGTCCCGTGGGCCTGGACGGCGCGTCCGCCGAGGGCGGCGACGCCGACGGCACGTTCGCGCACGCCGAGTCCTTCGACGGCTACCAGCTCGTCCTCGGGTCCAAGCCCGTCACGACGACCCGCTACCAGCCCATGGAGCGCAAGTACTGATGACCGCCACAGCCGAAGCCCCGGCACCCGAGGTCGGTGCCGTCCCGTCGTTCGAGGTCACGCTGAAGATCCGGCGCTTCCTCCCCGCGGACGAGGACATCCCGACGTTCGGCGAGCCCTTCCAGGCCGAGCCCCGCTGGGACGAGTTCACGGTGACCGTGCACGGCACGGACCGCGTCCTCGACGCCCTGCACAAGATCAAGTGGGAGCACGACGGCTCGCTGACGTTCCGCCGCTCGTGCGCCCACGGCATCTGCGGCTCGGACGCGATGCGCATCAACGGCCGCAACCGGCTCGCGTGCAAGACGCTGCTCAAGGACCTCGACCCGAGCAAGCCGATCGTCGTCGAGCCGATCAAGGGCCTGCCGGTGGTCAAGGACCTCGTGGTCGACATGGAGCCGTTCTTCGCCTCCTACCGCGAGATCATGCCGTTCCTCATCACGACGGGCACGGAGCCGACCAAGGAGCGCCTGCAGTCGCCGAAGCAGCGCGAGCGCTTCGACGACACCACCAAGTGCATCCTGTGCGCCGCGTGCACGTCGTCCTGCCCGGTCTTCTGGACCGACGGGCAGTACTTCGGCCCCGCCGCCATCGTCAACGCGCACCGCTTCATCTTCGACAGCCGTGACGAGGGCGGGACGCAGCGCCTGGAGATCCTCAACGACAAGGAGGGCGTGTGGCGCTGCCGCACGACCTTCAACTGCACCGAGGCCTGCCCCCGCGGCATCGAGGTCACCAAGGCGATCCAGGAGGTCAAGCGCGCGATGATCACGCGCGCCTTCTGACCCGCCCGGGTATCCGCTCGCACGTCGGCGGGCACGCGCGAGAGGATCGCGCGTGCCCGCCGACGCGTTCCCCCCTCCCCCGCGCTGGGCCGAGCCGGACCCGGGTGCGGCCGGCACGCCGCTGCCGGGCGGCAACGTCGGCGGCGCGGTGCGCGTCGGCGCCACCGTCCGGCGCCCCACCGGTCCGTGGACCCCGGCCGTGCACGCGCTGCTGCGGCACGTGCGGGACCGGGGGCTCGACGGTGTCCCCGAGCCGCTCGGGGTCGACGGCGCCGGCCGCGAGGTGCTCACGTACCTGCCAGGCGTCCCCGTCGACCTCGCCGAGGTCACGGACGGGCGGCTGGCGTCGGCGGCGCGCTGGCTCGCGCGCTACCACGCCGCGGTCGCCGGCTGGCGCCCGGGGGCGCAGCGGTGGCGCTTCGAGGAGCGCGACCTGGACGTCGGCGAGATCATCTGCCACCACGACGCGACGCTCTACAACATGCTCGTCGCGGCGCCGGGCGCCGACGACGTCGTGGGCGTCGTGGACTGGGACGTCGCCGGACCGGGTGTGCCCCTCGACGAGCTCGCGATGCTCGCGTGGAGCGGCGTGCCCCTCTACGCCGACCCGGGGACGGCCGAGGGCGCGCGCCGCCTGCGGCTGCTCGTCGGCGCCTACGCGACTCAGGGAGCGTCCCTCGGCGTCGTCGCGCCGGCTCCCGCGGACGTCGCCCGGCACGTCGTCGTGCGGATGACGGCCGCGACGGACCGGATCGCCGCGGGGCAGGCCGCCGGGGACACCGGCATGCGGAACCTCGCACGCGTCGGGGAGCCGGCGCGCACCCGCGCCGCCGTCGTCGCCTACGCCGACCGGCTGCCGGCCCTGCTCGCCGCGCTCGAGGACGCGGCGGCCGCCGCGGCGTCGTCCCCCGCGTCCTGAGCGTCCGGGTCCACGAACGGCGGGTCCGCCGTCCACGCGGCCGCCAGCAGCACGATCCGCGAGATGAGGTTGACCCAGAGCAGCAGGATGACGACCACCGCGAACGAGGCGAGGACCGGGTTGTCCTGCACGGACCCCGAGACGGCCGACGTGCCGAGCACGCGGACGACGCCGAGCCCCGTCGCCGCGATCGCCGCGCCGCCCAGGAGGTCCCGCCGCGGCGGTGCCTGGCCGGCCAGCACGCGCACGATCATGACGAAGAGCCCGGCGTCCACGACGAACGCGACGGCGATGCCGAGCACGCGGACGACGAGGCCGGACCGGTCGTCCCAGCCGACGAGGCCCATGAGCCAGTCCGCCGCGGTGGTGACCGCGATCCCCAGCAGCGCGGTGGCCAGGACGGCGACGCCGATGCCCACGAACCCGCCGAGCTCGCGCAGCTTGCCGAGCACCGCGTTCCCCGTGGCGTGCTGGCCGAACATCGCCTGCACCGCCGTGCGCAGGGCGGCGACCGCGCGGATGCCCGTGAAGACGAGCACGACGACCGCCACGACGCCCGCGACGGACAGGCCGGTCGACACGCGGATCTCGTCGGGCTCGAACAGACCGCCGGAGCCGGTGTCGACGAGCCCGGGGAAGGAGGCGTTCACGGTCTCCAGGACGCTGTCCCGCAGCTCGCGGTTGCGGCCCAGGACCGCCATGAAGAGCGTCCAGCCGATCGTCAGGCCGGCGACGACGGAGAACAGCGCGGCGTACGCGATGCCGCCCGTGAGGACCCCGCCCCCCGCCCGCCCGAACTGGGCGTTCGCCCGGCCGGCCCGGGTGTGGTTCCACCAGGACAGCAGCGCCTGCACCCGCGCGACGAGCCCCGCGACGCCCGGCGCCCACCGACGCGGCGCCACCGGGTCCGGCGCGGCGGCCGCGGCGCGCAGGTGCGCTCCCCCCGCCCCGGCCGCCGGCCGCACGACGGTTCGCTCGGCCGGGGTGCGGGGGCGCTCCATGGGCCGAATCTAGGTCGGCCGCACCACCGCGGCATCCGGACGCCCGTGCCGCGGCGCACCGTCGCGCGGCACACCCCCGCGCAGGGGGTACGCCCGCTCCTCCTGCCACGCGCGCCCGTCGTGCACGAACCGGTGCAGGTGCGTGACCAGGAACGTCGCCTCGTAGTCGGCCATCGCAGCCTGCGCGGCGTCCAGGGCCGCCTCGTCCAGCTCGTGCGCGACGGTGACGTGCGGGTGGAACGCGTAACGGGGCTCGTGCGCGAGCGGCCCCGCGCGCAGCGCGCGCTCGATCGCGGTGCACTCGGCCGCGCCGCGCAGGAGGGGCACGAACACGACCGGCGTCACCGGCCGGAACGTCGCCGCACCCCGCAGGTGCACCTCGAACGGCGCGTGCGCGTCGGCGACGGCGCGCAGGTGGGCGTCCACGTCGTCACGTGCCCCGCGCGGCACGGGCGTGGGGCCGACGAGCGTCACGTGCGGGTGCACGTGCGCCGCGTCCGGGTCGCCCGAGCGCGCCCGCGCCTCGTGCAGCTCCGTCCGGTACGGCTCCGGGACGGCCACGGCGACGCCGACGAGGCGCTCGCCGGGGCCGCACTCCGGCAGCCTCACGGGCGCGTCCGCCGCCGCGGCAGCAGGCCCGACCGCTCGTACACGCGCTCGAGCGTCGGCACGGCGAGGGAGCGCGCGCGGTCGGCCCCGTCCGCGAGCACGTCGTCCAGCGCCGTCGGGTCGGACAGGTAGTGCCGCACCCGCTCCTGGAAGGGCGCCAGGAACTCGACCACGACCTCCGCGAGGTCCTTCTTCAGGTCCCCGTAGCCCTTGCCGGCGTAGTCGGCCTCGAGCGACGGGACCGTGCGGCCCGACAGCGCCGAGAAGATGGTCAGCAGGTTGGACACGCCCGGTTTGGCGGCGGGGTCGTAGCGGATCTCCCGCTCGGCGTCCGTCACCGCGGACCGGATCCGCTTGGCGACGACCTTCGGGTCGTCGAGGAGCTCGATGAGGCCGTTGGGGCTCTCGGCCGACTTGCTCATCTTCGCCGTGGGGTCCTGCAGGTCGTAGATCTTCGCCGTCGCCTTCGGGATGTACGCCTCGGGCACCACGACCGTGCCGGCGCCGAAGCGCGAGTTCAGCCGCTGCGCGAGGTCACGCGTCAGCTCGAGGTGCTGGCGCTGGTCCTCGCCGACCGGCACGAGCGCCGTGTCGTACAGGAGGATGTCCGCCGCCATCAGGACCGGGTACGTGAACAGGCCGACCGTGGTGCCCTCGGCGCCCTGCTTCGCCGACTTGTCCTTGAACTGCGTCATGCGCCCGGCCTCGCCGAAGCCCGTGTGGCACGACAGGATCCACGCCAGCTCCGCGTGCTCCGGCACGTGCGACTGCACGAACAGCGTCGAGCGCGCGGGGTCGACGCCGGCCGCGAGGTACTGCGCCGCGGTCCTGCGCGTCCGCTCGCGCAGCACGGCCGGGTCCGGGGCCACGGTCAGCGCGTGCAGGTCGACGACGCAGTAGATCGCGTCGTGCGTGTCCTGGAGCGCGACCCACTGCGTGAGCGCCCCGAGGTAGTTGCCCAGCTGCAGCGAGTCGGACGTGGGCTGCATGCCGGAGAAGATCCGGCCCGCGGCCGGCGTCGTGCGCTGCGGCGACGACGTGGGCAGCACCTGGGTCATGCGAGGCCTCCTGAACGGGGGGCGGCGGCGGACCGGGGTCGGCCGCGCCGGACGGACACGTGCGGGTCGTGCGGTGCCCGCGGCGGCGGGGCCGTCGGGGCGGGCGTGGGGTGGGGCGTGCGGTGCGGCGGTGCGGGCGGACGCGGGCTCAGGTCGCCTCGTCGTCGAACGGCGCGGGGCCGGGCCACGCCGCGGCCGGGCGGGCGGTCGCGGTG
>NZ_JBFTEP010000057.1:0-22043 GCF_047229365.1 Cellulomonas pasadenensis
CGCCGAGGTCGTCGCGCGCGGCGCCGCCCGCGTGGCGGCGGTCGGGCCCGGCACGCGTCGCGCCCTCGAGGCGGTCGGCGTCCGCGTCGACGTCGTGCCGCCGGTGCGCTCCACGGCCGTCGACCTCGTCGCCGCGTGGCCGGCCCTGCCCGCCGACGCGTCCGGCCCCGACGGGAGCGCCGCCGCGGCGCGCGTGCTCTTCCCGCGCGGGGACCTCGCCGCCGCCACGCTCGCCGACGGCCTCACCGCCGCCGGGTGGTCCGTCGACGACCCGGTCGTCTACCGCACGGTCCCGGCCGGCCCGCCGGACCCCGCGGTGGCGGACGCGTGGGCGTCGGGCGACGTCGACGCCGTCCTGCTGACGTCCGCGAGCACCGTCCGGGCGCTCGTCGACCACCTCGGCCCGCCGCCCGCCGGCACCCGCGTCGCCGTGATCGGCCCGAGCACCGAGGCCGAGGCCGTGCGCCTCGGCCTGCGGGTCGACGCCGTCGCCGCCGAGCAGACCCTGTTCGGGCTCGTCGCCGCCCTCGCCGGCGTCGTCGGCCCGTCCGCACCCGGACCCGCCCCCTCCCCCACCCACCCGGAGGACACGCCGTGACCGACCCCGTCACCACTGACCCCGCCGCCCCCGGCCCCGCCACCGCGGACCCGACCGCCGCCGGCGGCTACACCGCCGGGCGCCACCGCCCGCGCCGCCTGCGCCGCACCACCGCGATGCGGCGGCTCGTCGCGCAGACCCGCCTGCACCCGGCCGACCTGGTGCTGCCCGCGTTCGTCCGCGAGGGGCTGACCGAGCCGCGCGAGATCACGTCCATGCCCGGCGTGCAGCAGCACACGCGCGACTCGCTGCGGCGCGCGGCGGCCGAGGCGGCGCAGGCCGGCGTCGGCGGCATCATGCTCTTCGGCATCCCGCAGGTGCGCGACGCCGTCGGGTCGCAGGCCACCGACCCGCAGGGCGTCCTCAACGTCGCGATCGCCGACGTCGTCGCGGAGGTCGGGGACGCGCTCGTCGTCCAGGCCGACCTGTGCCTCGACGAGTTCACCGACCACGGCCACTGCGGCGTGCTCACGCCCGCGGGCGCGGTGGACAACGACGCGACGCTCGACCGGTACGCGCGGATGGCCGTCGCCCAGGCGGACGCCGGCGCCCACCTCGTGGGGCTGTCCGGGATGATGGACGGCCAGACCGGTGTCGTCCGCGACGCCCTCGACGCCGCCGGCCACACCGACGTCGCCGTGCTCGCGTACGCCGCGAAGTACGCGTCGGCGTTCTACGGGCCGTTCCGCGAGGCGGTGGAGTCGCAGCTGTCGGGCGACCGCCGGACCTACCAGATGGACGCCGCCAACCGCCGCGAGGCGCTGCGCGAGGTCGCGATCGACGTCGACGAGGGCGCGGACGTCGTCATGGTGAAGCCCGCGATGTCGTACCTCGACGTGCTGGCCGACGTGGCCGCGACGTCGTCGGTGCCGGTGTGGGCGTACCAGGTGTCCGGCGAGTACGCGATGATCGAGGCCGCGGCGGCGAACGGGTGGATCACTCGTCGGGGTGCGATCACGGAGTCCGTGCTCAGCATCACGCGCGCGGGTGCCGATGCGGTCCTGACCTACTGGGCGACGGAGCTGGCCGGCTGGCTGGCGGAGGAGCGGTGATGACGCAGCTCGAGCACGAGCCCGCGACCGACGAGCCGAACGACTACCCGGCGCCCCACGACACCGTCCCCGCGGACGACGCGGCGGCCTCCCCCGCCGACGGCTGGGAGCGCACGAGCGACGACGCGTTCGCCCACGCGCAGGCCGTGATCCCCGGCGGCGTGAACTCTCCCGTCCGCGCGTTCGGGTCGGTCGGCGGCACGCCGCGGTTCGTCGCGTCGGCGCACGGGCCGTACCTCGTCGACGTCGACGGGCGCGAGCACGTCGACCTCGTCATGTCGTGGGGCCCGGCGCTGCTGGGCCACGCACGCCCCGAGGTCGTCGCCGCCGTGCAGGAGGCCGCCGCGCGCGGCCTGGGCTTCGGCGCGCCGACGACGACCGAGGTCGAGCTCGTCGACGAGATCCGCCGCCGCGTCCCGGCCGCCGAGCGCGTCCGGCTCGTCTCGACCGGCACCGAGGCCGCCATGACCGCGGTGCGGCTGGCCCGCGGGTTCACCGGGCGCGACAAGGTCGTGAAGTTCGCCGGCTGCTACCACGGGCACGTCGACGCGCTGCTGGCGGCCGCCGGGTCGGGCGTCGCGACGCTCGCACTGCCCGGGTCCGCGGGCGTCACCGCGGCCACGGCCGCCGAGACGATCGTCCTGCCGTACAACGACCTCGAGGCCGTCGAGGCGGCGTTCGCCGAGCACGGCGACAGCATCGCGGCCGTGCTCACCGAGGCGGCGCCCGCCAACATGGGCGTCGTCCCGCCGCTGCCCGGCTTCAACGCCGGCCTGCGGCGCATCACCGCGGAGCACGGGGCGCTGCTGGTGCAGGACGAGGTGCTCACCGGGTTCCGCGTCGGCCCCGGCGGCTGGTGGGGCCTCGAGGGACGCGCCGAGGGCTGGTCGCCGGACCTGCTCATGTTCGGCAAGGTCGTCGGGGGCGGGCTGCCCGTCGCCGCGGTCGCCGGCCGCGCCGACGTCATGGACCTGCTCGCGCCGCTCGGGCCCGTCTACCAGGCGGGCACGCTGTCCGGGAACCCCGTCGCCACCGCCGCGGGCCTCGCCACGCTGCGCCTGGCCGACGCCGACGTGTACGCGCACGTCGACGCCGCGTCGACGTACCTGCGCCGCGCGGTGACCGGCGCGCTCGCCGAGGCCGGCGTGCCGCACGCGCTCCAGTGGGCGGGCAACCTGTTCAGCGTCGTGTTCGGCGAGCAGGCCGCCGCCGAGGGCGCCCGCGACTACGCCGCCGTCCAGGCGAGCGAGCACTGGCGGTACGCACCGTTCTTCCACGCGCTGCTCGACGCGGGCGTGTACGCGCCGCCGTCGGCGTTCGAGGCGTGGTTCGTCTCGGCCGCGCACGACGAGCCCGCGCTCGACCGCATCGTCTCGGCGCTGCCCGCGGCGGCCCGCGCGGCGGCAGAGGCGACTCCCCCGGCCTGACCGGGCGGCCGCCCACGCCCGCGAGCCCGTCGGTCCTGCGTCGACCTCGTCAGTCCAGCGTCGACCTCGTCAGTCCAGCGTCGACCTCGTCAGTCCTTCCTGACGAGGTCGACGCACACCTCACGAGTTCGGCGTCCGGGGGCGCTGGCTGACCCGGTCACGGCCGCCCGCCGACCCCGACGAGTCCACCGTCACCCCCGACCGCCCGCCGCCCGCCGAGTTCGCCGGTTCGGCGGCGAGGTCGCCGGTGCGAGCAGGCGACCTCGACGTCGCACCGGCGACCTCGGCGACGGAGGGTGCGGCGAGCTCGTGAGTCCCGCGTCGACCTCGTCGGTCCTCCGTCGACCTCGTCACCCCTCCGCGACGAGGTCGACGCGCACCTGACGAGCTCGCCGCGCCGGTCAGCCGGCTGACCGGTCCCGGCCGACGGCCGACCCCGACGAGTCCACCGGTCACCCCGGCACCGCCCACCGCCCGCCGAGTTCGCCGGTTCGGCGGCGAGGTCGCCGGTGCGAGCAGGCGACCTCGACGTCACACCGGCGACCTCGGCGACGGAGGGTGCGGCGAGGTCGTGAGTCCCGCGGCGCCGCCCCGATCGGTGAGAGCCCGACCAGCGGGCGCCGGTCCGTGCCGGCTCGCCCTACCGCCGAGGTCGCCGGTTCCGCTCGCGAGCTCGTCACCTGTGCGTCGAGCTCGTCAGGCATCCGTGACGTGCTCGACGCACACCTGACGACCTCGGCGTGCCGGCGCGGGTGACCGGCGCGGGTGGCTGACCGGGTTCCGGCCGTCCGACGCGCCGGCGGGGTCGCCTCTTCGGTGGTGAGGTCGCCGGTTGCGGCAGGCGAACTCGGTGTCGGACCGGCGAGCTCGGCGGGAGTGGGTGGGTCGGGATCTGTCGAGCCGCGGCCGTGCGGGCGCGACGACGCCCCCGTCGGTGGTCCGGCGGGGGCGTCGCGTGCGGGGTGTCTCCGGCGGTCAGCCGGGGCCGGGGCCAGCAGCCGGTCGGGCGGGGCCCGGGGTGCGGCAGCCGGCCGGGCCGGCCCGGGGTGCGGCCGCCGGTCGGGTGGCGGCCGGCGTGCGGCAGGCGGTCGGCCGGGAACGTCAGGCGGTGGGGCCGGCGACCGGGGTGCGGTCGGCCGGGGCGTCGTCCGTGGGGACGTCGGCCGCGGCGCGCTCGGCGGCGAGGTCGGTGCGGTAGGCGCGGACCGACCAGACGACGGCCGCGACCCACACGAGGGCGAGCACCGCGAGGGTGAGGCCCTCGGCGGAGGTGCCCTTCCAGCCGACCAGGTCGGACCGGATGATCGTGCGGGTGTTGGTGAGGACGATGACGCCGCCGACGGCCGAGCCGAGGACGCGGCCGGGCACGTGCCGGACCAGCCACGCGGCGAGCGGCGCCGCGACGAGGCCGCCGATCAGCAGCGCGGCGACCATCCCGAAGTCGATGCCCTGCGACCCGAGCGCGAACAGGAAGCCGAGGCTCGCGGCGAGGGCGACGAGGAACTCCGAGGTGTCGATGGAGCCGACGACCTTGCGGGGCTCGAGCCGCCCGGACGCGAGCAGCGCCGGCGTGCCGACCGGGCCCCAGCCGCCGCCACCGGTCGCGTCGACGAAGCCGGCGAACAGGCCGAGCGGCGTCAGGAACCGCTTGCGCAGCGGCAGGCCCTGACGGTCGGTGCGCAGGCCCTTGAGCGTGAACCGCACGAGCAGGTAGATGCCGAGCGCGAGCAGCACGAACGACATCACCGGGCCCGCCGACTCGGTCGACAGGTTCGACAGGAACGTCGCCCCGGCGAACGCGCCGACCGCCCCGGGGACGCCCACGCGCAGGACGACCCGCCAGTCGACGTTGCCGAACTTCCAGTGCGAGACGCCGGACGCGAGCGTCGTGCCGATCTCGGCGAGGTGCACCGTGGCCGACGCCGCGGCCGGGTTGGTGCCGATCGCGAGCAGCAGCGTGGTGGACGTGACGCCGTACGCCATGCCGAGGGCGCCGTCGACGAGCTGCGCGGCGAGGCCCACGAGGGCGAGGAGGACGAGGGAGGGCACGGGTACCACCTGGGGCAGGCGGCCGGCGCGGTCGCGTCGGTCGGGACGGGGGACGCCGGTGGCGTCCGCGGACTCCGCAGATAATTCCGACCGGCTTGCTCCTCTTTCAAGGGTCGTCCGTATGGCGGACTCCCCGTCCCGTCACACGGACGGCAGGACGGACGAGCCGGTCAGGGGTTGTGCCAGGCGTCCTCGCGCGCAGCGAGCGCGTGCACCGCGTCGGGCAGGTCGCCCGCGACCAGGTCCGCGAGCGTCACGACGTCGAGGACGTCGCGCACGGACGCGCGCAGCGCCACCCACACCTCGAGCAGGGCGCGCGCCGAGCCCTCGTAGGTGAGCGCCGGCGGCCGGACGTCCCGCACGGTGACGAGCGGCCCGTCGACGGCGCGGATGACGTCGGCGAGCGTGATCTCCGCCGCCGGCCGCGCGAGCTGGTAGCCGCCCGACCGCCCGCGGACGCTGGTCACGACGCCGCCGCGGCGCAGGTCGCCGAGGATCCGCTCGAGGAAGCTCGTCGGGATGTCCTGACCGGCGGCGAGGACGTCCGTGGGCACCGAGTCCCCCGCGGGGCGGGTCGCCAGCTCCGCGCACGCCCGCACCGCATAGTCCGCCTTCGCCGAGACCCGCATGGCACCGATCATCCCCGACGCGTCCCACGATCCGGGACAACGGCGTCGGCGCGGGACGGAGGTCCCTCCGGAAGGAATACCCCCCGGGGGTACCTTGTTGGAGCCACCGTGAGCGAGACGAGCGCGAAGGAGACGACCGTGGACGAGACCGCACCGGCCGCGGCCGGCGACGCCACGCACGGCGGAGGGCACCTCCCGCCCCACGGGTACACGCCCGCCAAGGACGAGTACCTCAAGCGCCTGCGCCGCATCGAGGGCCAGGTGCGCGGCATCGCCCGCATGGTCGACGAGGACACGTACTGCATCGACGTCCTCACGCAGATCTCCGCGGTGACCAAGGCGCTGCAGGCCGTGAGCATCGGCCTCGTCGAGGACCACCTGGCGCACTGCGTCGTGGACGCCGCCCGGCAGTCGCCCGAGGCGGGCGCCGCGAAGGTCCGCGAGGCGTCCGACGCCATCGCCCGCCTCGTCCGCAGCTGACCTCACCCGGATCCCACCACCCCGCCGCGTGGCCACCCCGCGGCACCCGTCGAAGGAGAGACCCATGAGCCAGACCACCACGTTCCGCGTCGACGGCATGACGTGCGGCCACTGCGTGCAGGCCGTCACCTCCGAGCTCACCGCGCTGCCCGGCGTCACCGACGTGCAGGTGGACCTCGTGAACGGCGGGTCGTCGCCCGTCTCCGTCACGTCCGACGCAGCGCTGGACGCCGCCGCGGTGTCCGCCGCCGTCGAGGAGGCCGGGTACGCGGTGACGCCGACCCGGTCGCTGCTGTGAGCACCGCACGGACCGGCGGTCCGCACGACGCCGCGGTCGGTGCCGCCCTCGGGGCGCCCGTCGCGACCGTCGACCTGGCCGTCGAGGGGATGACGTGCGCGTCCTGCGTCGCGCGCGTCGAGAAGAAGCTGAACCGCGTGCCCGGCGCCCGCGCGACCGTCAACCTCGCGCTCGAGAGCGCGCACGTCGAGCTGTCCGACCCGGGCCCCGACGCGCCCGCGCCGACGGTCGACGACCTCGTCGCGGCCGTGCGGTCCGCCGGGTACGACGCGCGCCGCACCGGCGGCACGGGCACGTTGCCGGGCGTCGCCGACGCACACGACGCCGGTACGCGGCACTCCGCCGCGACCGCCGCCGACGCACCGACGCACGACGCGCCCGCGCACGCACCCGCCGACGCACCCGCCGTCGCCCAGGGCGCCCCCGCCGGCCCCGGCGCGGCACCCGTGCACCACGGCACGCACCCGGACCCGGACGAGCCCGCCGGCGCGCACCACCGCGGCGCGCACGACCACGGCGGCATCGACGGCTTCTCCGACGACGACACGTCCGCCCCGGTCGACGCGCGCGGCACCGACCTGCGCCGCCGCCTGCGCCTGGCCACCGTGCTGACGGTGCCGGTGCTCGTGCTGAGCATGGTGCCGGCGACGCAGTTCCGCGGCTGGCAGTGGCTGGTCGCGGCGCTCGCGCTGCCGGTGGTGACGTGGGCGGCGTGGCCGTTCCACACGGCCGCGGCGCGTGCGGCCCGGCACCGCGCGTCGACGATGGACACGCTCGTGTCGATCGGCGTGGTCGCGGCGACCGCGTGGTCCCTGTGGGCGCTGCTGCTCGGCGGCGCCGGCGCGCTCGGCATGCGCATGGAGCCGACGCTCCTGCCGGCGCAGGCCGCGGGCCACGGCCCGGGCATGCCCGAGCTGTACTTCGAGGTCGCGGCCGTCGTCACGACGTTCCTGCTGGCCGGCCGGTACGCGGAGCACCGCTCGCGCCGCCGCGCGGGCGACGCGCTGCGGGCGCTGCTCGACCTGGGCGCCAAGGACGTGGCGCTGCTCGTGACCGGCCCCGACGGGCGCCGGCGCGAGGAGCGCGTCCCCGTCGCGCGCCTCGCCGTCGGCGACCTGTTCGCGGTCCGCCCGGGCGAGAAGGTCGCCACGGACGGTGTCGTCGTCGAGGGCACGAGCGCCGTCGACACGTCGCTGCTCACGGGCGAGCCCGTACCGGTGGACGTCGGCCCCGGCGACGAGGTCACCGGCGCGACCGTCACCACGTCCGGGCACCTGGTGGTCCGGGCGACGCGCGTCGGCGAGCAGACGCAGCTGGCCCAGATCGGCCGGCTGGTCTCCCGCGCGCAGACCGGCAAGGCACCCGTGCAGCGGCTCGCCGACCGCGTCTCCGCGGTGTTCGTACCGGTGGTGATCGTCATCGCGCTCGGCACGTTCGGCGTGTGGCTGGCCACCGGCGGCGGCCTGCAGGCGGCGTTCACCGCGGCCGTGGCGGTGCTGATCATCGCGTGCCCCTGCGCCCTCGGGCTCGCCACGCCGACGGCGCTGCTGGTCGGCACGGGCCGCGGCGCGCAGCTCGGCGTGCTCATCAAGGGCCCGGAGATCCTCGAGGAGACGCGGGCCGTCGACACCGTCGTGCTCGACAAGACCGGGACGGTGACGGCCGGGCGCATGGCGCTCGTCGACGTGCTGCCCGTGGCGGGCGCGGACCGCGCCGAGGTGCTGCGGCTCGCCGGGGCGGTCGAGTCCCGGGCGGAGCACCCGATCGCGCGGGCCGTCGCCGAGGCGGCGCACGCAGCGGAGGCGGCCACGGCCGCACCCACGGGCACGGTCGGGAGCACGGACGCCGGCCCCGGCGTCGGTGCCGACGGCGTCGCGATCGGCGCCGACGAGGTCCGCGACTTCCGGGCCGCGGCCGGCGGCGGCGTCGAGGGGGTCGTCCGGACGGCGCACTCCGGGCTCGGCCTGGCCCGGCGGGTGCTCGTCGGGCGGCTCGGCTGGCTCGGCGAGCAGGGCGTCGACACGTCGGCGGCCGCCGACGCCGTCGCCGCCGCGGAGGCGGACGGTGCGACCGCCGTCGTCGCCGCGTGGGACGGCGCCGCGCGCGGCGTGCTCGTGCTGCGCGACCCGGTGCGGCCGACGTCCGCCGACGCGGTGCGCGAGCTGCGGGCGCTGGGCCTGCGGCCCGTCCTGCTCACGGGCGACAACCGGGGCGCCGCGCTGGCGGCGGCCCGCGAGGTCGGCATCGCCGCGGACGACGTCATCGCCCAGGTGCTGCCGGACCAGAAGGTCGAGGTCGTCGAGCGGCTGCAGGCCGGCGGCGCGCGCGTCGCCATGGTCGGCGACGGCGTCAACGACGCCGCGGCGCTCGCGACGGCCGACCTCGGCCTCGCGATGGGCACGGGCACGGACGTCGCGATCGAGGCGGCCGACCTGACGCTCGTCCGCGGCGACCTGGCCTCGGCACCGCAAGCGGTCCGGCTCGCGCGGCGCACGCTGCGGGTCATCCGGCAGAACCTGTTCTGGGCGTTCGCCTACAACGTCGCCGCGATCCCGCTGGCGGCGCTGGGCCTGCTCAACCCGATGATCGCGGGCGCCGCCATGGCGTTCTCGTCGGTCCTGGTGGTGACGAACAGCCTCCGCCTGCGCCGCTTCCGCTGACACCGCCCCGTCCCCACCCCACCCGACCCCCGTCGAACGGAATGCCGGCGCCCGTCTCGTCCGCGAGAACGGCACCGGCATTCCGTTCGGCGCCCGAGGGTGGGGGTGGGGAGGTCCGGGCGGGGTCAGTGGAAGCGGCGGCCCTCGTCGCGGCGGACCGCCCAGACCGCGAGCGCACCGAACGCGACCGTCCACGCGAGCAGCACGGGCACCGCGAGGGCCGGCGCCTCCGCCCCCGTCGTCACCTGGACGACCAGGTCGCGGGCCGCGCGCGACGGCAGCAGGCGCGAGATCGCGTCCAGCCAGCCCGGGAACATCTGCGGCGGCAGGAACAGCCCGCCCGCGAAGCCCAGCGGGAAGACCGTCACCTGGGTGACCGCGAGCGCGGCCTTGGTGGTCATCGAGTAGCCGATCGCGAGCCCGAGCAGCGTGAACGGCACCGCGACGGCGACGACCATGGCGACGGCACCGAGGGCCTGCGCCCACGTGAGGGTCGCGGCGGTCAGCAGCCACCCGATCAGCGCCAGCGGGATCAGCGACAGGTACGCCCACGCGAGCCCGTTGAGCACGCGGCCGGCGAGCCGCGGGCCCGGCCGCGCCGGCAGCGTGCGCAGGTAGCCGTCGAACGGCAGCGCGCGGTCCTCGGCGACCCCGGCGCCGTGCGTGAACAGGCAGGCCGACAGGACCGCGAACACCGCGAGCTGCCCCACGGCCGCGGTCGCCGCGACCGGGTCGTCCGCGACCGCGCGCTGCGGGATGACGAAGAACAGCAGCGCCAGGCCGGGGAAGAGCATGTTGCCGAGCACGGCGATCGGCACGCGCAGCGTCTCGACGAACTGGTAGCGCGCGTGCAGCCACGCCACCGCGAGGGGCGGGCGCAGGGCCGCGCGCGGAGCGGCGGCGGTCGTGGCGGTCATCGGGACACCTCCGGGCTGAGGACGACGGCGGGCGCGCCGGTCGTGCCGCGTGCGGTCAGGGCGAGGAAGGCCTCCTCGAGGGACGCGCCGCGGACCTCGAGCGCGTGGAACGGCAGGCCGGCGGCGACGAGCGCGCGCACGGCCGCGTCGGCGTCGGCGGCCAGCAGCGTGAACCGTGTGCCGGCCGCCGCGGGGGCGGTGTCGACGACGTCGTGCACGCCGTCGAGCCCGCGCAGCGCGGACCTCCCTGCTGCCTCCTCCCCCGGCAGCGTGAGCGTCATCCGCCGCAGCGCGACGAGGTCGAGCACCCGGTCGATGCGGTCGTCGGCCAGCACGCGTCCGCCGCCGACCACCACGACGCGCTCCGCGAGCGCCTCGATCTCCTCCAGGTAGTGGCTCGTGACGATGACCGTCGCGCCGTCGCGGTGGTAGTCGCGCAGCGCCTCCCACAGCACGTGCCGCCCCTCGACGTCGAGGCCGGTGGTCGGCTCGTCCAGCAGGACGAGCCGCGGACGGCCGACCAGCGACAGCGCGACCGCGAGCCGGCGCCGCTGCCCGCCGGACAGGCCGCCGGTCTGACGGTCGGCGAGCTCCTCGAGCCCGAACCGCGCGAGCACCTCGGCCCGCGGCATGGGCGCGGCGTAGTGGCCGGCGACGAAGTCGACGACCTCGCGCACCCTGAGGGTGTCGGGCAGGCCGGTCTCCTGCGGGGTCGTGCCGAGCAGCGTGCGGGACGCCGGGTCGCGCGGGTCGCCGCCGAACAGGCGGACGGTGCCCGCGTCGGGGCGGCGCAGCCCGGCCAGCAGCGACAGCAGCGTCGTCTTGCCCGCGCCGTTGGGGCCGAGCAGGCCCACGATCTCGCCGGCGTCGACGCGCAGGCTGACGTCGTCGAGCGCCGTCACGTCGCCGAACCGGCGCGTCACGTGCTCCACGAGGACCGGCGGGACCTCGTCGGTGGTGGTGGTCATGGCTGTGCTCCCTTGAGCAGCTCGGTGAGGGTGACGGTGTAGCGCTCGAACGCGACGCGCCCGGCGCGGGTCAGCTCGACGTAGGTGGCGGGCGTGCGTCCCTGGTGCGTCTTGGTCTGCCGCACGTACCCGGCGTCCTCGAGCCGGCGCAGGTGCGTGGACAGGTTGCCCGCGGTCATGTCGAGCAGGCCCTGCAGCCGCGGGAAGGCGATGCGGTCCCCGCGCTCGAGGGCCGCGAGGGTGGCGACGACCCGCAGGCGGGACGCCGAGTGGATGACGGGGTCGAGGTCGGCGTCCGTCACGAGCGCCGCCGCGTCACGTGGGCGACGACCGCGCCGAGGAGCATGCCGCCCCCGCCCGCGAGCGACATGACGAGGTACCCGCCGGGCGTCCCGGCGAGGCTCGCGGCCGCGGCCGCCGCGATGACCCACACGCCGAGCACGTACATGGCACGGATCTGCCACACCGCGCCGCAGACCATGTAGAGCAGGCCGACGACGAGGCACGCGAGGCTGTTCGCGACGAGGGCGATGACCTCCGGGCTCGCGCCCGCCCGGACGACGCCCGCCACGATGAGCCCCTGGGCCGTGAAGCCGGCGAGCCAGGTCAGCCCGAACATCGTGCCGACGCTGCGGCTGGTGCCGCGCAGCCCGCGCGAGCGCCGGCCGATGTGCGTGAGCGTGACGACGAGGCCGACCACCATGAGGAGCCCGAACGCGAGGCCCGCGGGTGCGGTCGAGGTGCCGGTCGGCGAGCGCTCGGCGGACCACCACTGGATCGCGTAGCCGACGAGCCACAGGACGCCCCACGTCCCGAAGAGCACGCGGTCGTCGATGTCGGTGTCCTGCACGCGCCGGCGCTGCGCCGCGACGATGGCGAGCCCCTCGGCGGGGTCCAGCGGTGCGTCGTCCGGCTCGTGCGTGTCCATGGCGACCTCTTCGACGACAAAGTGCTTTGCGTTGCAAACCACTTTGTCGCACGACCGGACGGGCGTCAAGCCTGTGGCGCGTATGCGGGCGGCGGTGGTGCGGTGCGGCCGGTCGCGACGTCCGCGCCGTCGTACCCTGCGGGCGTGGACGAGCGCGCGGACGGGACGGCACCGGCGGCCGCGGCACGTCCGGACGCGCGTCGCGCACGGACCGACGCAGGAACCGACGCGCGACCCGGCGCGGCGCCGCCGCCCGGCGAGCGCGCGACCCGGCGGCGCATCGGCGCCGAGATCTGGATCGTGCTCGGCCTCTCCCTGGGCCGGTCCGCGGTGTACGCGGTCGTGAACATCGTGGCCCGGCTGACCGAGGGCACGCCGCTCGCGCAGCAGTCGACGACCCTGAACCCGAGCCGCTCGCCCCGCCCCTACCTGGACCTCACGTACCAGCTGCTGACGATCGGGTTCGCGCTCGTGCCCGTCGCGCTGGCGCTCTACCTGCTGTCGGCGCACGGGCGGTCGGCGGTCCGGCGCATCGGCCTCGACGGCGGGCGACCGTGGCGCGACCTCGGCGTCGGCCTGGGCCTCGCCGCCGTCATCGGCATCCCGGGGCTGGGCCTGTACGTCGCCGGGCGCGCGCTGGGGGTCACGGTCGAGGTCCAGGCGGCGGCGCTGGGCGCGGCGTGGTGGACCGTGCCCGTGCTCGTCCTCGCGGCGCTCCAGAACGCGCTGCTCGAGGAGGTCGTCGCCGTCGGCTACCTCATGGAGCGGCTGCGCGACCTGCGGTGGGGCGCGCCCGCGATCGTCGTGGCGAGCGCCCTGCTGCGCGGCTCGTACCACCTGTACCAGGGGTGGGGGCCGTTCGTCGGCAACGTCGTCATGGGGCTCGTCTTCGCGGAGTACTACCGCCGACGACGGCGCGTCATGCCGCTCGTCGTCGCGCACACCGCGCTCGACGTCGTCGCGTTCGTCGGGTACGCGCTGCTGCCCGACGAATGGCTCGAGGCCGTCGGCGTCAGCTGACGGGGCCGCGTCGCCGCGGGTGCCGCGCACGTCAGGCGACGCGCGCGTCAGGCGACGCGCGTACCGCGCTCCAGGTCCCGCGCCATGGCGCGCACGGCGAACCCGCTCACCACCGCGAGCGCACCGGCGACGAACGCGAACAGCCCCAGCAGCACGGCGAAGACGCCGATGGTGTCCTGCGGCCGTGCGACGAGCAGCAGCGCGAACAGCGTGCTGACCAGCCCGGACGCCAGCATCCAGAACCAGCCCGGGTCACGCGTGCGGGACAGCGCGGCGGCGCCGATGATCCAGATGATCCCGAGCAGCAGCAGCCACGCCGCCAGCAGGAAGAACAGCACGCGCACGGTCGGCCCCGGCCACACGATGACGATCGCGCCGACGGCGATGCCGGCGAGGCCCTGCGCGACCCACCAGCCCCACCCCGGCACGCCGCGGTTCACGAGGCCCTGGACGACCGCGACGACGCCGTCGACCACCGCGAAGATCCCGAACAGCCAGACGATCGCCGCGAGCGTCGGCTCCGGCTGCGCCATGAGCAGCAGCCCCAGGACGAGCAGCACCACCCCGCGCAGCACGGGGAGCCACCACAGCGCCCGCACGGTCCGTGCCACCTCGCGCTTGACGTCGTCGGCCATGGCGCCTCCTCGGCGGGGGCCGCGCGGACCGACGCCCGCGGCGACGACTCCCCTGCTCGGCACGCTAGCGCGGCGCCGCCCGCCCCACCCGTCGAGCGTCGGCCCGGCGCAGCCGCACGTCAGGCGCGCCCGAACCGTCCGCCGTACTTGCGGTGCACCGCCTGCTTGCTGACGCCGAGCATCGCCGCGATGGCCACCCAGGGCACGCCCGCCGTGCGCGCCCGGCGCACCGCCACCGCCTCCCGCCGCTCGACCTCCCGGCGCAGCCGGGACAGCGCCAGCAGCGCGCCCAGCGGGTCGTCGTCCTCGGCGCCGCGCACCAGTGCCGCCATGTCGGTCTCCTTTTCGGTCACGTCCGCACTCCCGTCGCCCGATCGTCAACACATGTTGACCCCTGCGGCCGAGGTGTGTCAACACATGTTGACCCGCGAGGTGGAGGCCGGACCGCCGCAGATGCACCGCGAGGCGGACGATCCGCGCGGGCACCGCTGCCTAGACTCGCCACCATGTCCACACCGCCGACGTCCGCGCCGCGCGGCGCCGTCGGCCCGCCGCGGGACGACCCGCCGCACGAGGAGGGGCGCACGGCACCGCAGCAGCACGACCACCCGCCCGTGCCCGCACCGGTCGGCGCGGCGGACGTGCGCGCGGTGCGCACACCCGTGGACGTCGTCGACGTGCCCCCGGCGCGCGTGCACCACCCGAGCGACCTCCTCGGCCTGGTGCTGTTCTCCGTCCTCGCCGTGCTCGTCGTCGTCATGGCGACGTACGCGCAGAACACGACCACGGGCGTCGCCGAGGACGTGCAGGGGTTCGCGACCCTGCTGCGGCGGATCCTGTTCGTGCCCGTGTCGTTCCTCGAGGGCTTCACGACCGTCGTCGTGCCGATCGCCGTGCTCACCGAGCTCGCGCTGCGCCGCCTGGGCCGTCAGCTCATCGAGGGACTCGTCGCGGCGGCCCTGGCGATCGCGCTGACGGCCGCGCTGCACTGGGCGTTCCTCGCCGTCGGGTCCGACCACGTGGTCGCGGGCCTGTCCGTGCGACTGTCCGGCGAGTGGCGGCTGACGCTCCCCGGCTACGTCGCCATGCTCGCGGCGCTCCTCACCGTGAGCGGCCCGCGCAGCCGCCGACGCTCCGTCGCGTGGTCGTGGAACCTGCTGTGGGTGACGATCGGCGTCGTCCTCATCACCGCCGGCGTCTCGCTGCCCGGGGTCGCGCTCGCGCTGCTCGTCGGGCGCGTCGCGGGCCTCGCCGTGCGGTACACCGCGGGCGTCACCCCCGAGCGCGCGTACGGCGACGCCCTCGTCGGTGCGGTGCGCCGCGCCGGCTTCACGCCGAGCGCCGTGCTGCGCGTGCCCGACGCCGTCCTCGAGGCCGAGCGCACCCCGGGCACCGCCGAGGCCGTCGCCGCGCTCCCCGCGGCGACGCCCGCGCAGTGCGCGCTCGCGCGCTCGTCCGGCGACCGCCTGTACACGCTCGTCGACGCCGACGGCCGCCGCCTCGACCTGCTCGCGTTCGACGGCGACCGCCAGGTCGTCGGCATGCTCACGCGCCTGTGGCGCAGCCTGCGCCTGCGCGGCATCGAGGGCCGCTCGGCGATCTCGCTGCGCCAGGCCACCGAGCGTGCGGCCCTGCTCGCGTACGCCGCGAGCGCCGCCGGCGTGCGCACGCCGCAGCTGCTCAGCATCGCCGAGGCCGACGACTCGATGTTCCTCGTGCAGGAGCGGCCCGGCGACGCCGTGCCCCTGTCGGACCTCGAGCCCGAGGACGTCGACGACGACGTGCTGCACGCCATCTGGGCGCAGCTCGCGCTCGCGCACGCGGCCGGCATCGCGCACCGCGCGCTGACGTCCGACGTCGTCCTCGTCGAGCGCACGCCCGACGGCCCGCGCGTGTGGATCACCGCGTGGGAGCAGGGCGACGTCGCGTCGTCCGAGCTCGCGCGCCGCCTCGACACCACCCAGATCGTCGCCATGCTGGCCCTGCGCGTCGGCGCGCGCCGGGCCGTCGGGTCGGCCGCCGGCGTGCTGCCGGAGGCCGACATCGAGGCCATCGGCCCCCTGCTGCAGACCGTGACCCTGCCGCGGCGGACCCGCGAGGAGATGCGCGCGCACCGCGAGGTCCTCGCGGACCTCCGCTCGGCGCTCGTCGCCCGCCTGCCCGAGGCGAGCGTGCAGCCCGAGCAGCTCGTGCGGTTCGGGGCGCGCACCATCTTCACGATCCTCGTCACGATCGTCGCTGTCTTCGTGGTGCTCGGCTACGTCAACGTCGCGCAGATCGGCGAGGTGCTCGCCGAGAGCGACTGGCGGTACAGCGCCCTGGCGTTCGCGTTCGGCCTCGCGACGCTGCTCGGGGCCGCGCTGACGTTCGTCGCGTTCTCCCCCGTGCGGCTGTCGGTGTGGCGGGCGACGCTCGTGCAGACCGCGGCCACGTTCGTGGCGCTCGCCGCCCCGGCCGGCATCGGCCCGGCCGCGCTGAACCTGCGGATGCTGACGCGCCAGGGCGTGTCCGCGTCGCTCGCCGCGGCCACGGTCGCCCTCGTCCAGGTCAGCCAGTTCATCACCACGCTCGTGGTGCTGCTGGTGCTCACCGTGACGTCCGGCGTCAGCTCGCCGTCGACCCTGTCGGTGTCGCCGGCGATGCTCGTCGCCCTCGCCGTCGTCGCGGCCGCCGTCGGCGTCGCGCTGCTGTTCCCCGGCGTGCGGGCGTGGGCGCACCGCACCGTCGGCCCCACCGTCCGCCAGACGCTGCCGCGGCTCATCGAGGTCGTCGGGCAGCCGTGGCGCCTCGCACTGGCCGTGGGCGGCAACGTGATCATGACCATGGGCTACGTGCTGGCGTTCGAGGCGGCGCTCGCCGCGCTCGGCCAGGAGGTCGGGCTCGTGCAGACCGCGCTCGTCTACCTGACGGGCAACACGGCAGGGTCGATCGTGCCCACGCCCGGCGGCATCGGGACCGTGGAGGCGGCCCTCACGGTCGGCCTCACCACGATCGCCGGCGTCAACGCCGGTGTCGCCGGCACCGTCGCCCTGCTGTTCCGCCTGCTGACGTACTGGCTGCGCATCCCGTTCGGCTGGGCCGCGATGCGGTACCTGTCCCGCAAGGGCGACCTGTAGCAGCGCGTCGGCCCGGCCGACGCCCCGGGACGTCACCCCCGGGAGCACGTCCCGACCGGCCCCGGGAACACGTCCGCGCAGGTCGCGGACCCTCGGTCCACGCCTGCGCGGCGGTGTGCGGCACGGTCGCCGCGAGCAGGCTGCTCAGGCAGCCATGCGGTCCCGCTGGGCGGGGAGGGTCGCCACCACCTGCAGGCGGCGGGCCGTCGCTGCCCACGACGCCACGCGGGCGTCGGGGAGGGGGGTGGCACGAGCCTCGAAGGGCTCCGCGGCGGATCCACGCTGGTCCATGATGTGGGCCTCTCGTTCGGTAGCCCGGCTGACCGCGTGGGTCCCGTGGCTTTGCGTCCCCTCCTTGCGGAGGGTTTGCCGTTTCGCTGACAAGTCCGACATTAGCCCGTTCTCATCGTCCGGGGAAGTGGTCCAGGTCACCTGATCAGGACGGACGATCAATTCACCCGTTCGGCCAGGGGCGCGCGGCGTCGCCGGGACCGTGCCGGGCAGCAGCGCGCCCCCGGTCCGACGAGCGGTCCGGGGGCGTGCGTGCGCGAGGCGGAGGTCAGCGGAAGGCGTCCTTGATGTTCTCGCCGGCCTGCTTGAGGCTCGCCTTCGACTGGTCCTTCTGGCCCTCGGCCTCGAGGCGCTCGTCGTCGGTCGCCCGACCGGTGCCCTCCTTGGCCTTGCCCGTGGCGTCCTCGACCGCGTTCTTGATCTTGTCGTCCAGTCCCATGGCAGCCTCCTTCTCGATCCGTCCCCTCGACGCTATGCCCGGGGCGCGCGCCTCGCATCCGGGCGGGAGCGCGGCACGACGCGCGGGACGGCCGCAGACGGGTCGGCCAGACAGGTCCGGCGGACGGCTCGGGCGGACCGGTCAGGCGGACGGCGCCGCGTCGGTCGCCGGCCCGGCCTCGTCGCGCAGCCGCGGCTCCGTCCGCCGCGCCGGCACGAGGCCCGCCTTGTCGGCGTAGAACGCGCGGACCTCGTCCATGTCCGCCCGGACGTCGCCCGTCAGGCGCAGCGTCGGCCCCAGTCCCGTCGTCATGGTCGTGCGGTCGACGTAGCCGAGCGTCACGGGCAGGTCCGTCGCCCGGGCGATGCGGTAGAAGCCCGACTTCCAGCCGGAGCCCGAGCGGCTGCCCTCGGGCGTCACCACGAGGTAGAACCGCTCGCCCGCACGGATCCGCGCCACGACGTCCTCGACGAGCCCCGCCGGGTCCCGCCGGTCCACCGGGATGCCGCCGAGCGCCCGCATCAGCGGGCCCGCCGGCCCGGAGAACAGCGTGTGCTTGCCCAGCCAGCGGAACGTCAGCCCGCCCTCCCACGCGATGGCGAGCATGAGGACGAAGTCCCAGTTCGACGTGTGCGGGGCGCCGATGAGCACGCCCGCGCCGTCGCGCGGCAACCGCTCCGTGCGCAGCTCCCACCGGCTGACGCGCCAGAACGCGCGCGCGACCGCGGCACGGACGCCCGGCGCCCGCACGCGGGCGGCGCCGGTCACGCGGCGCCCGCCACGACGGCCGGCGCGTACGCCGGGTCGGGCTCGCGCGCGAGCACGAGCAGCGTGATGTCGTCGGTCGAGTCGTCGTCGCGGCAGGCCTCGACGACCTCGTCGATGTCGACCGGCCCGCCGTCCTCGCCCGCGCCGAACGCCGTCACGAGCCGCTCGATGCCCGCGGCCAGCGACGTGGAGCGCGAGTCGACCAGCCCGTCGCTGTAGAGCACGAGGGCGCCGCCCTCCGGCACCCGCACGCGCGTCGCCCGGGGCGCACCGGAGCCGACGCCCACCGGCCGGTCCACCGCGACGTCGGCGAGCGACGCCCGGCCCGTCCCGTCGACCAGCAGCGGCTGCGGGTGCCCCGCGCTGCCGACGCACGCCTCGCCCGTCGCGGGGTCGACGACGGCCACGACGAGCGTCGCCATGTCGTCCGGCATCGTGCGGCGGGCCAGCGCGTCGAGGTCGGCGAGCGCGTCCTCGACCTCCTCGCCGCGCAGCACGTACGCGCGCAGCGCGTTGCGCAGCTGGCCCATCGCGGCGGCGGCGCTCACGCCGTGCCCGGCGACGTCGCCGACCACGACGGCGATCCGCCCGTCCGGGAGCTCGAGCGCGTCGTACCAGTCGCCGCCCACGCGGCCGCCGGCGGACGGCTCGTAGCGGGCGTGCAGCGACCAGCCCGCGGGCTGCGGCAGCGCACGCGGCAGCAGCGACTGCTGGAGGGCCTGCGCGGCGGCCATCTGCCAGCGGTTGCGCAGCAGCATCACCTCGAGCAGCCGCGTGCGCAGGTCCTCGACGGCGCGCACGTGGGCGTCCGCCCACGCCTCGCTGCGCCCGCGCACCACCTCGCGCCAGCGGTCGAACGACAGGCGCGGGCTCAGCCGCACCTTCCCGTCCTCCTCGCGGGCGATCTTCGCGTTGTGCGGGTCACCGCCCCAGTAGACGTCCTGGACCACCTCGTGCCGCAGCCACACGACGCACTGGTCGTCGGGCAGCTGGACCGCGAGCACGCCGGCGACGCCGGGCAGCCGTGCGGCCAGCATCGGGTCGTCCTCGGCGAGCGAGGCGCACGCCGTCACGGGCTCGGTGCGCCGGGCCACCCAGTCGAGCAGCGGGGTGAGGTCGGCCGGCACCGTGCCGGCGGTCGCGACGATGCCGTCCGCGCGCACGACCGCGCCGTGCGCCGGCACCACGGCGAGCACACCGGGTCCCGCCGCGAGCGCGTCCGCGAGGGCCCGGTCGGAGTCGCGGGCCGCGTGCAGCACGCGGTCGATGACGCCCTGCGCGGCCAGCTCGGTCTCCAGCTCGCGCTCCTCGGCCCGGGCCACGAGGCGCAGCGAGAGGGTCGAGCCGAGGAACTCGGCGGCCGCGCGGGCGCCGTAGGGGACCATGTACGCGCTGCTGTAGTGGTGGCACGCGACCAGGCCCCACAGCTTCCCGTCCCGCAGCAGCGAGATCGACATGGACGCGCGCACGCCCATGTTGCCGAGGTACTCGATGTGCACGGGCGAGACGCTGCGCAGCACCGCGTGGGTCATGTCGAGCGGCTCCCCGGACGCCGGGTCGAACGGCGGCACGACCGGCGAGGGCGCGTAGTCGACGTCGGCGATGAGGCGCACCCAGTTCGTCTCGTACAGCTGGCGGGCCTGCGGCGGGATGTCGGACGCCGGGTAGTGCAGGCCGAGGAACGCGTTGAGGTCGTCCCGCCTCGCCTCGGCGACCACCTCGCCGTTGTACTCGGGGTCGAAGCGGTAGACCATCACGCGGTCGAAGCCCGTCAGCGCGCGCACCTCGCGGGCCGCCACGTCGTACAGCTCCTCGAGCGTGCGCGCGCCGTTGAGCTGCTCGACCGCGCCGCGCACCGCCTGGTACGTGTTGGGGAAGCTGAACGGCCGCGGCCCGTACGCGGGCTCGAGCTCGACGACGAGCAGGGTGCCGGCGCCCACCGCCACGCGGTGCAGGATCGCGTCCATCGTCACGGGACCGTCCACGCCGGCCACGTCGAGGCTGAGCGGGTTGCGCGCGCGCAGGTCCCCGAAGGTGCGCACGTGGTGCCGGACGGCCTCCGCCGCCTCCGGCCCCAGCACGGCGCCCAGGTCCGAGCCGACGACGTCCTCGGCCGCGCGCCCGACCAGCGGCTCGACCGTGCGGGACACGTGCCGGACCTCGAGGGCCGGCTCCGTGACGGCCAGCAGCACCCCGTGCGGCTGCACCGACCCGGGGATGCGGATCGGCTCCGCGGCGCACGCGTCGAGGTCCAGCGGCACGTCCGCGGCCCGACCGGCGACGCGCGGGGTCGCGCTGCCGTGCTCGGTCATGCGACTCCGTCCAGCCGTGCGTGCGCTTCCCGCAGAACCGTAGTCGATGCCCGGGGCAGCCGTCCGGGTGGAGCGGCGCTCAGACGTCGAACGGGGCGTCGAGCCACGTGCGCGACGGCGGCACGAGCGTCTCCAGCTCGTCGAACAGCGCGTCGGGCAGCGGCGCGGCCGCCGCGGCGAGCGTCTGCGCGACCCGCTCCGGCCGGGATATCCCGACGATCGTCGCCGCGAACCGCTCGTCGCGCAGCGAGAACTGCAGCGCCGCCGTGCCGATGTCCGTGCCGTGCTCGGCGCACACGCGGCGCATCGCGTCGGCGGCGGCCAGCACCTCGTCCGGCGCCGGGCGGTAGCCGTAGCTGGTCGGCCCGCCGGACTGGTGCGCCAGGATGCCACCGCCGTACACCGCCGCGTTGAGGACACCCATGCCGCGCGCCCGTGCCTCGTCGAGCAGGGCGCCGGCGCTGCGGTCGAGCAGCGTCCACCGGTTGTGCACGAGCAGCACGTCGAAGACTCCCAGCGCCAGGTAGCGCGCGATCTCCTGGACGCGCCCGCCCGCCAGCCCGATCGCGCCGACGGCCCCCGACTCGCGCAGCTCGACCAGCGCCTCGACGGCACCGCCCGGCGCCGTGAGGTCGTCGAACTCGTGGAACTCCGGGTCGTGCAGGTGCACGAGCGGCAGGTGGTCCATGCCCAGCCGCGCGCGGGACTCCTCGACCGAGCGCCGCACGCGCTCCCCCGAGTAGTCCGCGCCCTCGGGGTCGACCTTCGTCGCGACGACGACGTCCGCCGGCAGGCCGCCCGCCGCCGTCAGCGCCGCACCGATGCGCCGCTCGCTCTCGCCGCCGGAGTACCCGTTGGACGTGTCGATGAACCGGATGTCGCTGTGCAGCGCCGCACGCACCGTGTCGATGCCGCGCTCGGGCGAGACGTCCTCGCCGAACAGGTCCGGCATGCTGCCCAGCGGGCCGCCGCCGAGCGCGACCGCGCTCACGGTCAGGCTGGTGCCGGGCAGCGGACGCATCCACCCCGCCCCCCCGGGCACGTGCGGTGCGGTCATGGATCCTCCCTCGCCGTGCGGGCGCCCGTGTCCGGCCCCGCGTCGAACCCGTCGTCGGCCGGCGCCTCAGCCGACCAGGAAGGACCGCAGCAGCGGGCCCGCCGTCGTCGAACCGTAGTCCCCCTCGGCCACGAACACCGCGACGGCGAGGTCGCCCTGGACCGCGATCATCCAGGCGTGGTTGCGCAGGTCCGCCTCCGGCCCGAACTGCGCCGTGCCCGTCTTCGCGAGCACCGGCTCCCCCGGCACGTCGGCGAGCAGGCCCGCCCCGCCCTCGGTGACGACCGCGCGCATCATGTCGCGCAGCGCGGTCGCCTCGTCGAGGGTCAGCGGGGTGGGCGGGCCCGCGGGCGCGGCCGACGGGTCGGCGGCCGGTGCGGCCGTGGCGTCGTCGGCCGC